>JAYTKL010000331.1:0-2254 GCA_043730305.1 Deinococcales bacterium
TTCCAACCCATGACTGCAAGCATCATCATGACCGTGAAGACGGCAAGGCTCGCGCCACCAAAGACTTGCCCTGCGTTTGGCATTTCGGCGTTTTTACCAGCCGCCGCAATGAACGTCACAATGCCCGAGATGGTAAGCAACACAATAATCGCAACAATCATCTCGAGACTCCTAATGCCACAACCTTGACCGTCTCTAAAAGCACTTGGGCGCTCGAGTCAATCCAGGGCGAGAGGGCGTTGGGGTACATGCCGAGCACAATTGCCAGTACCAACAACGGCACAGCCGCCGCAATCTCGAGGAAGCTGAGATCGTGGAAAGCATGGCTGGTGTTGTGTTTGACAATACTGACGCTCGAGGATGAAGCGTGATCGTCGTGCGCATGATCGTCAGAACCAGGGGCGCGTCCGAGCAGCACGCGTTGAATCGCGTACAGAATAAAACCTGCGGTGATGATGATGCCGAGCAAACTGATGTAGGCATATGGCGCGGTCACAGGATTTTGCACCGCGCCCGACAGCGCGGTGAATTCGCCAATGAACCCTGCCATGCCAGGCAGTCCAAGACCACCCAGGAAGGCTGCCCACATGATCGCGCCGAGAACTGGCATCGCGGCGTACATGCCCGTCATCTTGGCAATCTCTCGGGTGTGGGTTCTGTGGCTTAAGAAACCGACCATCATGAACATGAGACCCGTGATCAAACCGTGCGCGACCATTTGGTAAACCGCACCGTGAATGCCCATCGGGGTCAGGCTGACAATCCCCAAAAGCACGTAACCCATGTGATTGACGCTCG
The DNA here is from genome assembly GCA_043730305.1 of Deinococcales bacterium. GTDB lineage: Bacteria > Deinococcota > Deinococci > Deinococcales > JAAFIG01 > JANXTZ01. The sequence goes on from JAYTKL010000331.1 coordinate 799, forward strand.
AGTAAGCGACCATGCGCTTGAGGTCTTTTTGAGCCATCGCGCAGTACGCGCCGTAAATCACGCCGACGGTGGCGAGGATGGAGAGAGCGACCTGGAATTCTTGCATTTGCTGCGGGAACAAGCCGAGGTTAAAGCGCAGAATGCCGTAACCACCCATTTTGAGCAGCACACCCGCCAGCATGATCGAACCGGCGGTGGGCGCTTCGGTGTGCGCGTGAGGCAACCAGGTGTGAACTGGGAAGGCAGGAAGTTTAATCAAGAACGCCACGATGATGCCCCAGAACATCAGACCAACACCAGGCAGGCTCGAGACGAGCGAAACGTGATCGCGCAGAATGCTGTAATCAAAGGTTAACGGGATACCTGCGCTGCTCGAGATTCCAAAAGCGAGTGCCAGGATTCCGACCAGCATCAAAACCGAGCCAGTCAGTGAGAAGATCACGAATTTGACGGCGGCATAACGACGGTTTTCGTAACCCCAGACGCCAATGATGAAGAACATTGGAATCAAAACAACTTCCCAGAAGACGAAGAACAGAATCAGGTCAAGGCTGGCGAACACGCCCGTAAGCGCGGATTGCATGACCAAGAACAGGGCGAAAAAGCTTTTCTTTTCTTCGTCCCAACTGGCAAGTACGCTGACCAGAGTCAGCAACGAGGTCAAAACCACGAACGGCAAGCTGATGCCGTCCAGCGCGACAAAGTACGAAACACCAACTTGCGGCATCCACGGCACTTTCTCGAGGAACTGCAAACTTCCATCGAGGTTCAAGCCCAAATACATTGCGCCAGAAATAATCGTGCAGACCAGGCTGGCTGCCACGGCAACCCTTTTGGCAAGCTGGGCTTTGTTGTCACCTGCGGCGGCAATAAGCGCGGCGATGGCAGGAATTAAAATTAAGAGCGTAATCATTTGTTGCCTCCTTGCGCGAAGGCAAATGCCAGCGCGATAACCGCGCCGCCCACGACCATCAACCAGGCGTACAAGCCAACCGCGCCAGACTGCGCACGACGTAAGGTGTCACCGACAGCGCCCGTGACAATACCAAAGCCGTCCACGATGCGGTCAACAATGTTGTTGTCAAACCACGCGAGTGGTTTTTGAATGTCTTCGGCAAGTTTGACAAAGCCGTGATAGTAAAAGTCATCAATAAAATACCGACGCTGTAGAAGGCGCGTGAGCCAGATTGGCGCAATTTGTTTGGTGTGATCTCGAGCGCCGCCGTACAACATGTACGATGCGCCCGCGCCAGCCGCAACCAGCAAGACCGACAGGATAAAACCAGGAACAGCCGCACCCAGTGGCACGAGTTCTGGGGCTTCGCCAAAGTAAACAAAACGTTGAAACCAAGAATTGGCAAATGGTGAACCGACAAACCCCATCACCATTGCCATTGTGGCAAGCAACACCAGTGGAATAATCATTTCAGGACCGCTCTCGTGCGGATGATCGCTG
>JAYTKL010000332.1:0-11396 GCA_043730305.1 Deinococcales bacterium
TTTTTCGTTACACCGCCAAAATTTCGTTTGGCTTGTACATCTGGCACTACCTGATTCTCGAGCTTATCCGCCTCACGTTCAACGAAAAATACACGTACTCTGGCATCTCGAGCTTGACCGAGCATTTAATGATTTCTGGCGTGGCGTTGGCACTGGCATTTGCGGCGGCGAGTTTGTCGTACAAGTACATTGAAGCACCTTTTTTGAAGCCCAGCGCTCGAGATGCTGAAATCTCAGCTCGAGCCAGTTGAACCCTAGGGGTTTCTCGAGATTGAATAAATCAAGGTCGGAATGCCATCACCATCGATGCCATCCACTTTTTGTTCAAAACTCATACCAATTCGCTGGGCAACTTTGACTGAAGCTAAATTTTCTGGGTCAATCAAGCAGATCAGGCGTGACAAATTCAATTCCTCAAAAGCGTATCGAACAATCGCCAACGCCGCTTCGCTGGCAAAACCTTGTCCCCAGAATTTCTTGCCCAACAAATACGCGACCTCGACCTCTTGACGATCTTCAATGGTCCAGGGCAACAAACCGCAGCGCCCCATAAACTCACCAGTCTCTTTATTTACGGTTGCCCAAAGTCCCAACTCTGGAAACCTCGGATGCCCATTCAAAAACCACTCGAGTTCCTCTTTGGTTTGCGCATAATTCAAGACGCCCTCGGGAAAATACTGCCGAATTTCTTGGTCGCGGTACAGCTCGAACAAGGCATCCAAATCTTCGGGCACAAACTTTCTCAGCACCAAGCGTTCAGTCTCGAGAATCATCTTCAACCCCCAAATTTACTCGAGGTCGTGCGGCATGTCAGGGAAATTTGAGAGCGGAAAGGTGTCCACGTTCGCACTGCGTTGCTGCGCCAGAACGCCACCGTCCACCACAAGGCACTGCCCCGTAATGTACGCCGCATCGTCGGACGCCAAGAAAGTCGCCGCACCCACCATGTCCTCTGCCGTGCCGTAACGACGAAGCGGCACAACTTTTTCACGTTCCGCCAGATCGTCACCCTCCAAGCCGTAAGTGTTGATGAGTCCAGGCACAAGGCAGTTGACCCGCACACCGTAAAAACCAAGGTCAAGCGCCAAGGATCGCGTGAACGCCTCGATGCCGCCCTTGGACGCGTCATAGGCTGTAAAACCACGGTGCGCCCTCGTTCCGCCGCCGCTCGAGACATTGACAATCACACCTTTGCGCCGCCGCACCATGATGTTTGCGGCACGAAACGCGCACAGGTACGCGCTTTTCAGGTTGATACGCAAATACTTGTCCCACCACTCTTCATCAGAATCTAAAAAATGTCGTTGGTCACTGGTCAAACCCGCATTGTTCACGACAACATCCACGTAACCAAATTGCTTTTCGGTGGCGTCAAACATCGCTTCAACCTCAACCTTGCTCGAGGCATCCCCGACAAAACCGAGTGCTGTGCCGCCCGCAGCCTGAATTTCATTCACGACCAAATCAACCAATTCGGATTTGATGTCGTTCACCACAATCTGCCCACCCTCGAGCGCATAACGGTTGGCTATTGAGCGTCCGATACCGTTGCCCGCGCCAGTGATGAGGATGACTTTGTTTTGAAAACGTTGTTCCATAGTGTTACTCCTTAAATTTCTGACTCGAGTTTTAGAGGGTTAAAAACCATTGCTCTGGACTCGAGCCACCAACCAGTTTAAACCGCAATTTCTGCCCTGGTCGGAGTTGCGCCACCAACCCCAAATCTCGAGGGTCAACCACGGCAGGTTTGGCGTAACCACCAATCCGTCCTCGGTCGTTCAGGAGCACAATCGGATCGCCATCGATGGTGATTTGCACGCCGCCCATCGGCGTGGCTTCGCTGGTCAGTTCGCCACCGGGCACTTTGACACCCTCGAGTCTAACGCCCATGCGGTCTGGACTGCTGACCGTGAATTCGGCGCTGCACAAGGCTGCCAGCGCCTCGGGTGTGGCTTGAGGTCCCGTCTGAAGGCGCACCGTGACAGATTCAGGCAAACTCGAGAACGCCACGCTGTAACCAGCCCGATTTTTGCTCGAGGGATTGTTCATGCCGAGCGTCTCCCCTGCTTGCAATGCTCGCCCGATTCGTCCGACCAGATCGGTGCTTTTGGAATCCATAAAACTTGAGGATTCAAAACCTCCCGACACTGCCAGATAACCGCGAACGCCCGTCGCCGTGGGAACAAACTCGAGTTGATCGCCAGTTTTGACCGCGAAACTCTCGAAGGCTGGCGCAGGTTGAGAATTCAACATTGGGCGCATCCCAAAACCTGCAAAACCCAGCACCACATCTTGCAAAACGCGAAACGTCGCCCCTTTCAGCGTCATCTCGAGCACCAATGCGTTGGCTGTATTGCCCACCAAGGCATTTGCGGCTCTAGCGCTGCGTTCATCCATAGCACCCGACCTTGCCATGCCGTAATGACCCGCCAGGGCGCGACCCTGATCCACAATCAAATCGAGTAAACCAGGTTTTTCAACTTGCAAAATTGGAAACTGAGGCTCGAGCGGTAAAACCTCGAGCACGCTGGCTTCGGGCGGCGTATCGCCCTCGCTGGGAACAAACCTTACACTGTCACCAGGCTCGAGCAAAAACGGTTTTTCACGGTGCGGGTCATACACCGCCGTCAATGCCGAACCCAGAATGTGCCAACCGCCCGGGGTTGCGAGCGGGTAAATTCCAGTTTGTCCAATCGCAATGGCAACGCTGTGGGCGGGAACTTTTTTGCGCGGGGTTTTACGGCGCGGCAAGTGAAGCGCAGGGTCAAGTTTTCCCAAAAACGGATACCCAGGCGTGAAACCAACCGTGTAAGTCTGATACGTGACGCTCGAGTGTTTCTCGATCACTTGCGCCACACTTAAACCTGTTTGTGCCGCCACAAATTCCAAATCCTCGCCGTCATAACGCACGGGAATCACAACCTCACGCCCACTCGAAACCTTCGCCTCGAGATTCTGCGCGTGTTTTTTCACCCAAGTCTTCGCGGTTTCTCGAGCCAGCAGATTCGCATCAAATTCGACATACAAATTGATATACCCAGGGTAAAGATCGGTGATTCCCTCGATTAAATTTGCTCGCAATCGTTCCGCCAGCGCGTGCATTCTGGCATTCGCGGCAAGGTCGAGGCTACTCGAGAATGGGACGTAAAAACCAGCCAGTTGCCGCATGGTCAAAGTCCTGCATGTGACACGGTAATGCCCTCAGCCTCGAGCGCCGCACGAACTTCTTTGGCAATTTCGGGCGCGTGCGGGTTGTCACCATGAATGCACAAGGTTTGCGGCTGCATTTCAAACCAACCGCCATCAATCGCCTCGACACGGTGTTCTGTGACCATCTGCACCGCTCGTCTCGCCGCCTCTTTCGGGTCGTGAATGCTCGAGCCAGCCATTGAACGCGGGGCAAGCCGACCATCTTTCAGGTACGCCCGTTCTGGAAAAGCCTCGATTATCATTGGCACATTCAACTTTTGCGCTTCAGACTCAAGGAACGTTCCAGGCAAAACCATCAACGGTAAATTCGGGTCAAAATCTTGGGTCGCTCGAGCCAGTGCTTCGGCTGTAGGTGCGTGCGTCCAAGCTCGAGTTGACAATGCACCGTGGGCTTTGACATGCGTTAACTTCATGCCCGCGAGCTTCGCAAAACCCGCCAACGCCGCCACCTGATACACTGTGTCGGCATACACCTGTTCGGGTGTCGCCTCAAGAATCCGGCGCCCAAAACCCACCAAATCCTGATAACCAGGATGCGCCCCCACCGCCACATTCTTCTGCTTGGCAAGCTCGAGGGTCGCCTGCATGGTCAACGGATCACCCGCATGAAAACCGCACGCCACATTGACCGTACTGATGAAATCAAACAATTCGAGGTCGCGCCCCATGCGGAAAGCACCAAACGATTCGCCAGCGTCGGCGTTCAGATCAATGTTCATGACTTATACTAACCCCATGATTCTGGAAGTTGCCATGCTCCACATCAAACCAAACTGTGATGCGGAATTTGAAGCTGCGTTTCGTCAAGCCTCCAAAATCATCTCGAGCATGAACGGATACATCGAACATGAATTGCAAAAATGCCTCGAGCAGCCAGACAAATACTTGCTGCTGGTGAAATGGCAAACACTCGAGGATCACACAGTGGGGTTTAGGGGATCAGCCCAATACCAGGAATGGCGGGCGTTGCTGCATCACTTTTACGACCCGTTTCCGATGGTGGAACATTTTGAAAAAATTGCGTTGTAAAACCTTAAATTTGGAACGAATGTCAGCGATGCCTCGTATTCAATTCTTGATTGGTTAGGGTTTGTAAAACCTCACAACCATCAGAAGGATCATTGGTGTTTATGTGGCATGTCAGCCCACAATTTTTTGCAGGGTTTCAATGGCTTAGCGCACTACCATTCTTGCTCATGTGCATCTATGTCATTTCCAAATTTATCGCTGCGCTAGTCAATCGTCCTCGGATTTTGAAAAACGAAATCAAATACCAAGAATGGTTCGCTTCTGGCTGTTCCAAGAAAAATATTTTGACCCAACTTGGAGGTGGGAGGAATTGTGTAAGACTTGTCGTTACTCAAGAATTGCTGTGGGTAACAACATGGTTTCCATTTTTGATTATCGCACCAGCTTATGACATGGAGCATGTTATTCCACTCGAGCGAATTACGAACATCGCAACGAAGCAGGTCTTCAAGACAACAATCATTGAGTTGACATTTATCGAAAAAAACGATCAACCACGCACCCTCGTTTTGATTCCTAAATATGCACAAAGCTTTATACAGATGATAAAACTGGAGTGTCAAATCCCACACCACCCAAGTCTGTGACTCTTGCCGCTTGATTCTCGAGCGTCTTGTGCTACGCTTTTTGCATGACGCAAGTCTTACAACAAGCGCTTGAGTTACTGAACGCTCTGCCAGAAGCGCAGCAAAACGAAATCGCAATGCGCCTTCTCGAGGAAATCGAGGAAGCCAAATGGCAGGCTTCGTTCGCCCGTCCTGAATCAAAAGCTTTTTTGCAAACAATGACCGAAAAAGTTCGGGCTGAACGTCGTGCTGGGCAAACTCAATCCATTGAGTGCGAATGATTTCTGACACAACCAAAGAATTCTGGAAATTGTATCGGGATTTACCTGTTCAGGTTCGGCAACAAGCTCGAGCCGCGTATCAATTGTTTTTGCAAAATCCACGTCATCCAGGTTTGCATTTCAAATGCGTGGATGAGAACAGTGCCACGTATTCTGTTCGAGTTGGGATGCAATACCGCGCACTCGGGTTACTCGAGGATGATTTAATAACGTGGTGGTGGATTGGAACGCACGGCAAGTATGACCGAATTTTGGACATGCTCTGATTCTGGATTTCCTTGTGCAAAATACCCCTTGATTCTCGAGCAACTTAGGTTAGAATGATTCCGATGCGGCGAACTGCCCCGAAGGTCGGGTCGCCGGGTGTCGCTGTGCGTGAGAAGCCTGTAAGCGAAAAGGCTTCTACCCGCAGTGGAACTCGTGCGCCCCTGGTCACCGAAAACTTAGCCCCGCTCGAGCCTGGTTTACACGCTGGACTCTCTCAGGTGGCACGACTTGCCCTATTCGCGGCGGATGCTGGCGGTGTGCTGATCAGCACGCCCGAACGCTTGAAGTTGTACGCGGACGCGCCGTTGTTTGGTGCTCGAGTGAGTACAAATCCTGAAATTGCTGAGTGGACAGGTTTGCACAAGCACGTGCTGTTGGACATCGAAACCGCGCTCGAGGATTTCCCGAGTCAACCCGATGCCTTCAGGCTCGAGCTTGCGCCTGGAATGCGTTTTTCGCGGGATGAGTTTTTGGACAAGCTCGAGAATCTGGGTTACGAGCGCGAAGAGAACCTTGAGAGCAGCGATTTAGCCAAAACCGAGGGTTTCTTTAAGGTTTTGGGTGACACGCTCGAGATTCGTTTGAATTTGAACGGCAAGTCTCAAGTGGTTCGTGCCGAATTTTTTGGTGATGACCTCGAGTTTGTGCGCGTGGACGGCGAGAAAGTGAAATCCTTTGGGCTGGGTCCGCTTGGCGATTTTATTCCCGAGGTTGCCTGGGACAGCACGAGGCTCGAGCGTTTAAAGGGTCGGGTGTACCTCGATTCGCCAGAGTTTTTTGAAGGCTATCTCAGTCCCAAAAAATACCAACGACTCTGGGCGCACCTCAAAACCCGTGACGTGATCGCTTTTGGTCGCACGCCACTCGAGCTTCCCGAACGCCCTTCTGACCTCGAGACGCTGCCGTTTTACCGCGCTCGGCTTCGCATGTTCCGCGACGATGCCGCCGCCTGGCTCGAGGCGGGATACCGCGTGGTCGCGCTGTTAAAGCACGAACGCACGGGCGCGTACCTCGAGCAACACGTTTTGGGTGATATTCCCAGGGGGTGGGAATGGCGGGCGGAAGCCGAAAAAGGTCGGATTTCGTTTGTCAAAGGCGGTTCTGAGGGTGGTTTTATTGACCACATCGCCAAGGTCGCCGTTGTCACCGAAGAGTTGTTGTACGGTTTTCAGGGCGGTAGTGTTTTACGCTCGAGGAAACTCCGAGGACCACCCGTCAGCGATGCCACCGCGCTCCAAATGGGCGATTATTTGATTCACCCCGAACACGGCATCGGGCAGTTTATGGGACTCGAGGCAAGGCAAATTCTTGGGGTGACTCGGGATTATTTGCAGATCAAATACGCTTCGGATGCCCGTATTTTCTTGCCAGTCGAGCAATTGCCGCTGTTGCGCCGTCATCCTGGCACAACCGACGACCCGCCGCGTTTGAGCACGTTGGGCAAGAACGAATGGCAGAAAGCTCGAGAGAAAGCCCGTCAGAACGCCGAAGAACTCGCGCAAAAGTTGCTGGTGCAGTACGCGGCGCGTCAAGCCACACCAGGCTCGAGTTACCCCGATATTATGAACGACTGGGATGAGGCGTTCGAGAAGAACTTCCCGTTCGAGTTCACCAAAGACCAAGCGCAAGCCATCAAATCCACCTACAAAGACCTCGAGAAAAGCCTGCCGATGGACAGGTTGGTTTCGGGCGATGTGGGTTTCGGTAAAACTGAGGTCGCCGTTCGAGCCGCGCACCGCATCGTGAGTCACGGGCGGCAAGTTGCCGTGCTCGTACCGACAACCCTGCTGGCAGATCAACACCTCGAGACGCTGCGAAAACGCTTTGAAGGTACGCCAGTTATTGTTTCTGGACTCTCGAGGTTTACGACCCCAAAAGACGTGGACGCGGTGTATAAAGGTTTGAAACGTGGCACGGTGGACATTGTGGTTGGCACGCACAGACTTTTAAGCTCAGAACTCGAGTTTAAGAATTTGGGCTTGTTGATTATTGACGAAGAACACCGCTTTGGCGTGATGCAAAAAGAAAAACTGAAAGCTTTAAAAAGCGGCGAAATGTCTTTGTCGCAGATCAAAGAAATGGTGATCGAGGGCGAGAAAAAACCCAAAGCCAGAAAAAAAGAAACCGCCCTGGGTGCGGGCGTTGCCAGCGCAGCCTCGAGTGTCGCCATGAGTCTCGAGGCGGTCATGGGCAACGTGATTGGGGATAAACCCAAAATCAATGCCGAGATTGACCTCAACCCAGAAAACGCGATTGACGTGCTCTCACTTTCTGCCACGCCCATCCCGCGCACGTTGTACATGAGCATGGTCGGCTTGCGCGACATGAGCCACATTGCCACGCCACCCGCAGGGCGCAAACCGATTCAAACCATGCTCTCGCCGTTCGACCCCGCCACCGTGCGCGAAGCGATCTTGCTCGAGATGGAACGCGGCGGCAAAACTTTTTACATTCACGACCGCGTTGCCAGCATTCAAAACCGCGCTCGCTACATTCAAACCCTCGTGCCAGAAGCCCGCATTGCCGTGGCACACGGACAGATGGCAGATGACGACATTGAAGAAGTCATGATGGGCTTTGAAATGGGCGCTTACGACGTGTTAATCGCCACCACGATTGTCGAATCGGGGCTGGACATTCCCGAAGCGAACACCATTTTGATTGAACGGTCTGATCGGCTGGGACTGGCGCAACTCTATCAACTGCGTGGACGCGTCGGACGACGGGCGCTCGAGGCATACGCCTACCTGTTCTACCCTCCCAGAATCTCCGAGACCGCCGAACGCCGACTGTGGGCAATTGCCGACCTTGCCGACCTTGGCAGCGGACATTTGCTTGCCGAAAAAGACATGGAAATTCGCGGCATCGGTAACATTCTGGGCGCAGAACAACACGGGCACATTCAAATGGTCTCGCTCGAGGTCTACACCGAACTGCTGGCGGAAGCCATCGGCAAACTGAAAGGCGATTACAAAGCCCCAGCGCCACGCATGGCAATCGACCTGAAAGTGGACGCGAGGCTCGAGCCGAGTTACATTCCCGAAGAGATGGAACGCATCGAATACTACGGGCGTTTGAGTGAAAGCACCACGCTGGGCGAAGTCTCGAGGGTCGAACGCGAACTGAAATCCAAACACGGCAGCGCCCCGAGGGAAGTGCAAAACTTCTTCGACCTGGCACGGTTACGGGTGGTGGCGAACAGCAAAGGTGTGATGAGTATTAGTGAAAGCATGACGCAAATCAGCGTCAACTTCGCGCCAAACTCGACGCTGGATTACGACGCGAAAGCCCTACGAAACTCGAGTGTCAAACTGGAAGTCACCAAATACCCGCCAGGGGTGAAACTCGAGAAACGCGGGTTGAAACCAGATGAGTATGCGAAGGTGATCCTCGAGATACTTTATGCGTTTGCGTGAGATGTTTTATGGGAAAATCCGTGGCATTGTATAAAGTCACCCTTGAATACGTTTAAAAATTTCTACAAATTCCATTGGCGTGTAACCAGTCCATTCATTTATCGCAGTCGAAATAACTTTCTTTTTCATCTCATCTTCACGGCGATATTTGTTAAGCGCTGGTATAATTTCTTTCCATTTTGCTTCTAAATCGTGACCTTGATAATGTAAATACCACTGGGGAATTCCAATTTGATTTCCATTAATGTAAAAACAAGATATATTTATATTATCTGAATCAGATGTATCAGTCGGTTTAATTTTTTGCAATAGTAAATTTACAATGTCCTGCACTTTTTCATTAGGATAATCCAAAAAGCTTATGTGAGAATCATTTTCAGATAAACCAATTTCTGACAATTGTATATGCTGCTCTCGAACAAGAAAATACGCCATTAAGCAGGGATCAAAAATTAAATTTTCAAGAGCATATCTTTTACCTTCAGAAATTACTAAAATTTGTCCGTTAGAAGTTCGTTCTTTATCCCAATCAATTATACCAAAAACATTAGTTCTACCATTACTATTCAGATTGCTAACGAGATGTTTTACAGCTTCACAATTACCCTGACCGCCTCGACCAGAGGCTATAAAAACAAGTGAAATCTCGAGATTAAGATTTATAGAGGTATAGCTTCTTAATTTTGTATAAATTTCACTATAAATTCCCTCATCATATTCGCTTTCGACAAAAATCTGACGGCGATTTTCGTAATTTATACTCAGTGTCGGTATACCTGAAGATAGAATAGTTAATGCCCCATCTTTAGGAGTTTTTTTCAAATTATGCCGAAAACTAGAATTTTCAAGAACATAAATTGAATCTTCTGGTGAAAGGGCTATCGTAGTTGGAGAGTGAGTAGTAAGTATAACTTTAATTTTTAATTTCTCAACTAAGAATTCTTTTATAGTATCAATAACTGATTTTACCATACTTGGATGTAATGTTGCATCAATTTCATCAAAAAGAATTAAATCTGGTACTTGAAGAATAGTTTGTTTATCCTGTGCATCAATGTTATAGACGCACAATGCAAACGACATTAGTATTTTTTCTCCTGATGAAAGCTCGTTAAATCTAATAACGTCTGGATTTGAAATCTTATACAAAATTGGCTCAAAATCCTCAGCGACATAAGGGTTTGGACTACTTATTTCAAACTTTAATCCCGCTCTTTGGAATATTTTATTAATAAAAATCCAGGGTGGCTCTCCATATTTCTCTTCTATTTCAGATATTGATAAAAATTCGACATTTTCTCCTTTATTTTTTGCATTTTCTTTTAAGCTATTCTCCATCAATATCTTGCTATAAGATGTAAATATCTTTGAAAGACTTTGTTGAAAAACATCAATTTGACCATATGTAAGTGGGTAATTTGAAAAGTATGAATTTTTGTCTATATTAATAAATAATTTTTTTGTTTTAATTTCAAGTGTATTTATTAACTTTTTTAGTGCAATATCATTTGACAGCGATGCTTTTAAAGAATCATTTACCTGATTTAAATTGTTAAAAAACTGGTCAAATACTTTTTTACCATGTGTTTGTTCATCTTCTGGATAATATATTAGGAAATTTTCCAAATTTATTTCAAAATCAAGCTTTTCAGAAAATTTAGTCTTCAAAGCGTCTGGTAGAAAATTTTCATAAGCACCTGTTCTAAGTGTTTGAAGTAAGCTATTTTTATGATTTTGGATATTGCCAAAAATTGCATTCCAATTATTACTTCTTTCTTGATCAAAAACGCTTGGATTCATTACAACTGCGTCTTGTGGAATTAATGTAGTAAAGTCAAAATATCTACGATTATTTAATAAATTATCATCTGCGTAGATTTGAATTTGTCCACCTTCAAGAGCTTTCAGTAGTTGGGTTTTACCACTTCCATTAAAGCCCGTAATTACACAGAAATCAGGTAGCTCTTCACTCGAAAAATCTTTGATTGATTTGAGTTGTGATGCAAAAACTAGCTTCATGTAAACTCCTGAAAAATGGTTTCTTGTTGGAAGACTTCAGAGATTGATTACGAGAATCCTTGCCAAGTCTTAGTAAACACATTATTACACAATGGTTTCGTTGCTTGCCTAGATTCGGAATAAATCATTTCTTTGATTTTCTTGACTACTTCAGGCAATTCCTCTAGCACCATTTCATTCCGAAAACGCAACACCCGCAACCCTCGAGTTTCCAGTGTTTCAGTTCTTATGGCATCGTACGCTTGGGCTTCAATCGTGTCATGCACTTCACCGTCCAATTCGATCACCAGTTTGGCACTGGCGCAGTAAAAATCCACAATGTACCGCGCGAACGCTTTCTGCCGCAAAAACCGCACCCCCTCAAGATTTCCACCACGTAAAACCCGCCACAGTATTTCTTCGGCTGGAATTGGATTCTGCCGTTGTGCTTTTTGAAGCTCGAGCATGTACGGCGGTGACTTCACAATAAAATCATAGCCCCAAATCTATTGCCGCCACACAAAATAGCAACAAAGCTCCCTTCTCTCCTGGGAGAGAAGCGCCCAAGCCCATCAGGTGCTGCTGTAAGGGCAAGAAGAGTCGGGGATGAGAGGCGAAAATGCTTGCCG
>JAYTKL010000333.1:0-3491 GCA_043730305.1 Deinococcales bacterium
GTCCAGCAACATGCGCCGATCAATGCGCCGCCGAATGGTGGTCGAACGGTAAAGAGAAAAATCCACGCCCCTGGCATGGTGCAACAACTGCAAAATACGTTTGAAAGAATCATTTTCAGGCTTTGACGCCATCTCAGGCTTGAGGCTCGAGGTGCTAGCCTTCTTGTGCTTTGCGTCCGGTTCGGACTGAAGTTCCTCATCCGACTCGATCAAATACGATTTTTGCGACAAACGCACCAGTTCGGCGGCGATGCCTTCTGGCGACAGCACAAAATCGACCACGCCAGCCGCCACGGCACTGTGCGGCATCGAATCAAACTTTGCCGATTCATCCTGCGCGAAGCTGATTCCGCCCTCGCCCTTGATCGCCTCCAACCCCAAAGTTCCGTCCGAGGCAGTCCCCGAAAGGATCACGCCAATCGCACGGTGTCCTCGGTCTGCCGCCAGAGAGATCAAAAAATCGTCTATCGGTCTGTGCTGCCCACGTCCAGCCGTGCGGCTCGAGAGTCGCAAGACCCCGTTGGTGATTGCCAAATTGGTGTTGGACGGAATCACGTAAACATTATTGGCTTTGACGCCCATTCCATTTTTGATTTCCATGACCGGCAAACTGGTGGTGCGCGACAGCAATTCGGTCAAGACGCTCTCATGGCTCGGGTCGAGATGCTGCACCAGCACAAACGCCATGCCCGTGTCGCTGGGCAACGCCGCCAGCAACCTCGAGAACGCCTCCAAGCCGCCCGCCGACGCGCCAATGCCCACAACCACAGGCACAGTATCATGAGGTACAGTATCCTGAGGTACAGTATCCTGCCTTGCGGGTTTTGAAACTCGAGCGACCGCTTTTGGTTTGACCACTCGGGCGGCTTTCGTGTCTGCAAGCACCTTCAAATCCAGTGAAGCTTCCAAAACGGGCGGTTTTTTTTTCACACCTTCGCCAGGGTCTGTTCGCTGTTTAACATCAGGTTCATCATCTCGAGCAAAGCATCGAACGAGATGGGTTTCACCAGAAAACCACTGGCTTTTGTCGTCCGCGCCCGGTCTTCGGGTTCGTCACGACCCGAAAGCACAATCACTTTCGGACACGGTATGAGCGCACAAAGACGCTCCAGGGTCTCAAAACCATCCAGACCAGGCATCATCAAATCCAACAACACCAAACTTGGAAGGTACGTTTCGACAAGCTCGAGTCCCAACTCGCCGTCCTCAGCCGTCTGCACTTCAAAACCCGCCAAACCCAAGCCGCGCCGCATTAAACTGCGCATTCCAGGTTCATCATCAATTACCAGCACACGGTGTTTAACCGTGAGGTTCGGGGTCATGGTTACTTGTCTCAAGGTCACAGCTTAAATGCTACTCTTTTTAACAGGCTAAAGTAAGTCATCACGTCTCAATTAATTTTGTGTGGGTCAAATAATTTACACGCTTTAAAAGATTGTACCTGAAACATCACCAATTCCTCTCGAGACACCCGAATTTGATCGATTTTAAGGTTTTTGGATGGTTGAAATGACCTGTTTTACCTCAAAATTCAGTGTTTTTAGTTCTCCCCTGCGAAGTAGGGGAGGTGGCTCGAGCGACCCAGCCCGTCAGGTGCATGTTTTGGGTCAAGAGAGCGCAGCGAGAGACGGAGGGGTCGCTCGGTATTGGTTCGACGACTGAATCTTGCACGACCCCCCGCCGCAATGAATGGTCACGCTCGAGTCAAATATATTCCAAGAATTCTGTTACAAGCGGCGACCCCCTTCTTGACCATAAAACGCACCTACGGGCATGGTCGCTACTTCGCAGGGGGTGACTTTTTAGTTTCTAAAACGTTATTTTTGATTAAGTTGAAATCAAAATAAACGTCAGCCACAGAATCTCGAGTCAAAACACTCTTTAATGGGTCGCTCGAGTTAAAATGAGTCATGATTTCAGACCGTTTGGATTTTCTAAAAACCTTATTGACCACTCCAGGACCGAGCGGTTTTGAATCTCGAGTGGCGAAAGTCTACGGCATTGAAGCCAGCAAATTTGCTGAAGTCGAAAAAGACCATTATGGCAACGTTTATGCCAGCATCAATGCTGGGGCGAAATTGCGCATCATGCTGTCTGGGCATTTGGACGAGATTGGTTTGATCGTGACGCACATCGACAAGGACGGTTTTATCTGGTTGTCAAACATTGGTGGTTGGCAAGCCAGTATTTTGCTTGGGCAACGTTTGCGTCTGCTGGCAAGAGACGGTGATCTGATCGGCGTGATTGGCACAAAACCCACGCACCTGATCGAAGCCGATGACCGCAACAAAGCCACCAAACTCGAGGACATCTGGCTTGATGTGGGTTTGAGCGCCGAAGAAACAAAAGCCAAAGTCAGGGTCGGTGATGTCGCGGTGATCGAACAACCCGTGGTCGAATTTGGCAACGGACGAATCGCCTCCAAAGCCTTGGACAACCGGATCGGTGCGTTTGTGGTGCTCGAGGTGCTGCGGGTTTTGAAAGAAAAAGCTTGCCAGCACCACGTCATCACGGTCGGCAGCACCCAGGAAGAAATTGGTTTGTACGGCGCGAAAATGGCGGCGTTCAAACTCGAGCCTCATGCCGCTATTGCGGTTGATGTGACCTTTGAAACCTCGCAACCAGGCTCGAACGTCAAAAAAACGGGCGAGAGTGCCTTTGGTTCTGGCGCGAATTTAACGATTTCACCGATGACCAGCCCAGTCATGAACAACGGCATTCAAGACATTGCCAAAAAAGAAAATCTGGCGCTGACAACTGCCGCCGCTGCAAATTGGAGCGGAACGGACGCCGACGAGATCATTCTGGCTCGAGCTGGCATTCCAACGGCGGTATTAAGTGTTCCGGTGCGTCACATGCACTCGCCGTCCGAGATGGCGGACACCGCCGACATTCAGACGGTGATTGACCTGATGGTGGCATACATCATGAGTTTAGCCGAAGATGCCAGTTTTCAACGTTGAGCACAGCATTTTCTGATTTCAGGATACCAGTCTCGAGAATGAGGCTTCAAGTCTAAACTCGAGTTTAAAAGTGCTTGAAAATGCTTGGGTGAGGAAAGTTACCCAAAAGGGGACAAAAATGAATGCGTGTTTTTTACTTGCGTTCTGTCCCAAGCCCCCTATACTCCTGCAATGCGTCGAATTGTTCTGACCATTCTTGCCATTGCCACATTATTCAGTGCAGCACAAGCAAAGACTTACGTGGTTCAATCAGGTGACACCCTGTACGCGGTTGCCAAATCAAACGGCATCAGCTTGGCGCAACTGATGGTGCTCAACAAAGGCATTGCCAGCAACCTCAAACCAGGACAGCGCTTAAACCTGCCCGACAATGCACGCGCAACCACCAAAACCAGCAAAGTTAAGCAAAGCACCTCGAGCCGCAGTAACAACTCGAGCGTGGTTCAAGCCGCCTACCGAAACCTAGGAGCGCGTTACGTCTGGGGCGCAAGCCGACCAGGCGCGTTTGACTGCTCGGGGTTCACGATG
>JAYTKL010000334.1:0-6709 GCA_043730305.1 Deinococcales bacterium
GCGTGCGTCTCGAGCCAGCATTTTTGAAAGGCTTCTTTGGCGGCAAAACGCACCGCCAAACTTGGTACAGGATCACTTTTCGCCAGCGCGTACTCGAGTTCTGGCGCTGTAAAAGTACGTTCTAAAAACCGATCTCGAGCGCCAGATTCTATGATTTTCCGAATCCGGTCGAGCGCAACAATGTCTGTGCCGATAGCGACAATCATAAAACCTAAAAACCCAGCTTGAAGGTTTCACCCGATTTGGATTGCAACACTCGACGTTGCAGGTTTAACGCCAGGGGTTGAGCCGTGCTCGAGTACGGATCGGCTGGCAGTTTGCTCAAATATTTTTCGGTCAACGTCTCGAGTTTTTTCGGCAAATCTTTGTTCTCGAGTTGCAAGCCACGCAATGCCGTGACCGTAACAGTTGCCGCAAAATCGCTGGCAAGTTTGCAACGCAAATCCATGATCGAACCAACGTTCGGCGCGAGGTAAGCGAACAAAGACCGTCCAACGGCGTTGGGCGCGAAGATATTCTGGGTTTGATTCTGAATTTTACCCACCACCTCGAGAATCTCTTGTTGCGGCGGTGGACAGCTTGTGCTACCCGTGACAATGCTGTTCGCATAATCGCTGAACCATTGCAGCGTGGTGTTGGCTTGAAAATTATAGACTTTTGGCAGCAACAACGAAATTTTCTCAGGTAAACTCGAGCCTCGATTTTCAACCGCGCCCAGGCTTTGCAGCAAACCAGTCGGGTTGCTCGAGGCGTCCTGCACTGCAAGTTGCTGCATCCTAAATTCGGTTTTGATGGTGTTTTGAAGTTCTTCAGCGTTTGGCGCGAGTGCCGCGAGCGCGTCAAGTCGAGCTTTCCATTCGCTGGGTTTCATGTCCAAACTGAGCACACCAGCCCGAAGGCGCTCGAGGGTAGAACGCAACATTTTTGAGCCGACCAAATACTCAACCAATGTCCCACCAGCATCACGTTCCAATTTTGCCACCCGAGCCACGATCAAAAGATCATCGAAAAAACCTTTGGGGTCACTCGAGCGTCCTTTTAACTCGGCACGCACCAGCATCAAATCGGCAAGTTTAGCGATGTTCAGTAAGCTTGCGCTGGTCGAATTTGAGATAAAAAGCGTTAACGAATTCAATTTAGGATCACGAGAAATGCTGGTCAGATGCTCAAGTTTGGAAAATGCCTCGAAGCTGGCGAGATCGGTTTTGTACTCGTCAAGCAAACGGTTCGCCTCGGAATTGCTCCAACCGCGTTGTTCAAAAAATTGTTTTGGCTCGAGCCTGAAGGTTTTTAATGTCTCGAGTTTCGTGGTGATCGCGGTTTGGGTATCGCTGGCAACCTCGAGCCTGGGGGCAAGGTTGGTGGTGTCTGGCGGGCTGGCATCTTTGGGCGCAAAAATCCAGAGTGTGAGGTATAAAAGCGCCAAAGCACCAATCATAGAAGCAAGAGTACCAAGCACAAAACCGCCAATTTCGCGGGATTTGGAAACGGGTTTTTGAACAGATTTCGAGGGCTGCATGGCTCAGAGTCTACCCAACAAGCGGCGTAACGTAAAATGACTTGTGCTTCCAAAAGCGTTCCAAGCCAAAATGCAAACCTTCCTCGGTGATGAATTCACCGCGTTTGAAGCCGTATTTCAACAATCACGGGTCAACAGTCTCAGGCTTAACCCGCAAAAACTCGAGCCTTCAGCATTACAGCATTGCTTCCCAAACCTCGAGCCAGTACCGTGGTGCGACAGCGGTTTTTACGTGCCCTTTGAAGCCAGGGCTGGGTCGCACGTGCTTCATGCCCTGGGCGCGTATTACGTGCAAGAAGCCAGCGCGATGGCAGTCGCGGTCATCCTCGAGCCTTTGCCTGGGGAACGCGTGCTTGACTTGTGCGCCGCACCGGGCGGCAAAAGTACACACCTGGCAAGCCTCATGCACGGACAGGGGCTGCTGGTCAGCAACGAAATCGTGCAGTCTCGAGCCAGGATTTTAGCCGAAAACCTCGAGCGACTGGGTTTGCCTGCGGCGGTCATGAACGAAGACCCAGCGCGTTTGGCAGCCGCTTGGGGATCGTATTTTGACCGTGTTCTGGTGGACGCGCCGTGCAGTGGCGAAGGCATGTTCCGCAAAAACCCTGACGCTATGCTCGAGTGGTCAGAAGCCAGTGTTCTGGCGTGTGCAAACCGTCAAACTGAGATTTTAAAAAGTGCCGCGCAACTGCTCAAAACTGGCGGAACAATGGTGTACAGCACTTGTACTTTCTCGAGGGAAGAAAACGAAGAAGTCATTGAGAGGTTTCTCGAGGAGCACCCAGAATTTGAATTGGTTGATATTTTTGATGTTACACCCGTAATTGCACCCGTAATTGCACCCGTAATTGCACCTGTAATTGCACCTGTAATTGCACTCGTAGGGGATGGTCTGAGACCATCCCCTACACCATCCCCTACACCATCCCCTACACCATCCCCTACACCATCCCCTACACCATCCCCTACAGATTGGGGTTTTGACCGAGGGCGTGATCGTGACGGTTTTACGGCTCGGTTGTGGGCGCACAAATTGCGTGGTGAAGGGCATTTTATTGCCAAACTACGCAAACATTCTCTTGATGACACCAGCACCGAACTCGAGTTTGAAGCCTTCGCACAACCGTTCAAAGCCAAACTCGAGCGAAAATCTTGGCTTGAATTTCAGGAAGATTACGGTGTGCCTGATGGAAATTTCGCCGTGTTTCGTGGCGAGGTGCAATTGATCGCAGACGAAACGCCGCCGCTCGAGACGTTAAAAGTGGTTCGGGCAGGAATTCCGATGGCAGAAGTCAAAGCGGGCAGGCTCGAGCCGCACCATGCGCTCAGCCACTGGTTTCCCAGGAATGTCACTGAAATTCCTGTGCTTGACCTCGAGCTTGACGACCCCAGAATTCAAACTTTTTTGCGTGGTGAAACCATTATTTCCGAAGGCGCTGCGGGTTGGCTGGCAGTGCGCGTACTTGGGCTGGGTTTGGCTTGGGGCAAACGTGTTGGCAGCACGATCAAAAACCATTATCCCAAGCATTTGCGCGACGCTAGACTCAACTTTGAGGATTGAAGCCTACAAAAAAGTCCCACCGTTTGGCGGGACTTTTCCGAAGAGTTGATTTTACATGCAGCTTGAATCGTTGGCAGCCTCGAGCGGAATGCCAGGCATGAGTTTGGTGTAGACCACCAACTGGCATTGATCGCCCACCTGAACTTGATCGATCTGGAACGCGGTGGTAATTGTGCTCACGTTTACGCCCGAGTCCGTGGCAAGCAGGCTACTGACATTGCCGCGTTTGCGGTAAATCTCGAGCTTGTCAATGTTGTTCGCCCCAATAAACGGAAAGCTCTTGTCGGTAAATCGTGTGACGCAAATCCCGAAATTACCGACGCTGCAATTAAAAGCCTCGAGGGTGAAATTTTGGGCGATGGCTTCAGTCGAGCTTGTTGAACTTGGCAGCAATGCGCCCGCGTTGAAAAAATTCATGAAATCACGAAATTCTGCGCCAGGACCTTGTTTGCGAAAGCGCTCGAGGGCGTAACTCGAGGCATAATTTGGGTTGCCGAGTTGATCGCTTAACGTGGCGAGGTCGGCTTTGAATCGCAAGCCGTTCTGATTTTTCCAGAGATCAAACGCCAGCGGTCCAGCGCGAAACACCCAATTTTCAAAGACGTAAGGGCTGGCAGTCAGGGACACCCTCGAGATTGCCGCTCCAGTGTTGGCGTAACGCACGGCAACGTTGTTGGTCGGTGTGACGGTGTTAAACGGGGTGATTGCACCATTGTCTAAATTGAACTGTGCGCCTATCGAATAGGTGATTGAACTGCTGCCTTCGACACTGAAATTGGTGCTCGGTCCGTTAAAACTACCCGAGAAGGCGATGCCCAAGCCGCGTTCTTCGCCAAGGCTGGTCAGCAGCGGCAGTGGAACGGCAACGGCAACGGTAATTGGTGTTCTGACGCGGCAATCCACCGTGCCATTAAAATTTCGGGTCAGTCGTCCAGTCAATGCCATTGTTGCGGTCAGTTTACCGGCGAGCCGTATTTTGATCGTGTTTGGTTGACCAAAACCGATGTTGACAAAAATGCCAGTTCTGTCTTCGTCGTTGTTGTAACCGATGCTCATTTGGGGAACACTCAAACTGATCGGTGGCGTGCCGCCAACACCACTGAGTTCGCACTCGAGACCGTTACCAACGTTAACGAAAGCTTGTGGTCGAACCAGTGCTTCGGCGGGTGGTTCGTACGTGACGGGCGGCGGGATGATCGTTTGGGCTTGTGAAAAATCGATGTCCTCATCGATGTGCAAGTGCTTGAACACGTCTTGGTAAGGCACAACCTCGAGCGTGATCTTGTAACGGTCCGACCCAAGGGCTTCGGCGGCGACAACCTTGCCGATCAAACGCTGTCCGTTTCTGCCCTCGGAATACCATTTCTTACCAATTGTGGGCAAGGCGCTGCGTTTGACAATCACCGAATACCGGCTGCCGACATTCACGGCTCGAGGCGTCAGGTTTCTCGAGGTTGTGGCGGGAGTCTCGAACACTGGGTCTGATTCGACATCGCTGGCAGGAATGTTGGTCATGTCGCTGTTCAGTTCGGCAACGGCTGCCAAGATAGGCGCGGATTTAACACCGCCCACAGAAGCACTCAGTTGACTCGAGCCGATGGCGACGCCGCTTGCCAGACCGTTGGCGTCCACACTGACGTTGTTTGGTTTGCTCGATAGCCAGTTGATCTTGGCGGTCACCAGGTTGCCTTGCGCATCAAAGGCTTTGGCGATCAGTTGTTGCGTGGCGTTTAAATTTGGCAGCAAGACCGATAGCGTCTCGAGCGTCACTTTTGCCACGCTGGGCGGGGTCGGGACGGGTTCTGGGCAGGCGGTGAAGATGAATGCCAGAACGACGGGGCTGAGGATTTTCCAGTCATATTTCATGATGATCTCCTTGAATCACTTGAGGGTTTAAACGCTTGCCGAAGAAAACGAAATCAATACATTTCAATTGCACCTCCGTAAGCCACGCCCGAGTTGCGTTTTGGCTTTGATAACAGAAGATTAGAAAAGTGGCGTTTCACGAGCGTTTCAGTGGCAAAATTTGCCGTGAGACGCTTCCTCTATCAACATCTGCGCAACAAAAAACGCAACCACGTTTGTTGTGGTTGCGTTCAAATGAAATATGGTTTGCTGTTCAGTGCAAACCACGCTTTTTTTGACGCTGCTCGAGGTGATTGCTTAACACTTCAAACGATTCAAACTCGAGTTTTTGACCTGTGCGAAGGTCAAGCAATTCAATTTTTGGTTTTAAAGCCTCGCTACCAACCCGCAGCACAAAACTCGAGCGCCAAATTTTTTTGGTTTTGAAAGCTCGAGATTCTGGCATGACACCAGTATTGATACTTGGCGTTTCAAGACCGTTTCAAGTAGGTGTTCGAGAAGCAAATGCTTGCCCAAGTCGCTCTTGTAAATTTTGTGAAACCATTTGCGTATTGACACGCTCCAGGTGTTGAAATGCTCGAGTACGTTGGGTTTCGGTCCCAAGTGAAACCACGTTTAAACCAACAGAAGCCACTGCCGCATGGTCAAATACAAGTTCTAAAATCTCGAGCGCATGTTCTAAGGCGTTTTCTATCTTTGTGCGTTCACTGGCTGGATAGATTCTTGCCATCCTTGACCAAGCCGCAGCACGAAATCTGGGGTCTGGACTTTCTCGAGCCATGATTTCAGAGTGCCGCATCACTTCATCATGTTGACCCAGAAAGTTGTGCGCGGCAACCAGGTTGTTTCGCAACGTATCAGAGTCACGATACCAGCCAAGCGATAGCATTTCCTCTCCCAGTTGAATTCCGTTCTCTGAATGCCCCAAATTCATGTGTGCCATCAAAATACCGCAGGCAGTTCCAACTTGAATGTGTCGTGCTCCCAATGCTTTGGCAATATCAAATGACTCTTGATATAAACGCAGCGAACCTTCAAAATCACCGAGTCGTTCGTAAATTGTTCCCACATCAGATAAGGCATCGGCAAACTCTAAAGACCTGCTATTGTGTCGCAAATGTTCAAGTTCGGTTTCGTAAATTTCAAGGGCGTGCTCGAGATTTCCTTCCAAAAATGCCAGTTTGCCTTTGATTGTTCGAGCATTTTGATCCAACTCGTTTGGTGAGAGAGTGCTGGTCAAACTGACAGCCTCTTGAAGAGTTGCTAAGGCTTCAGGGATGCGATCTTCACGTGTAAAAATATCCACTTGAAGATTGAATAATTTTAATCTTAGCAGCGGATTTTGAGCATTTGGCAAAATCAAGTTAACCAACTTTTGGGCATCTTCAAAACGATCTACCTCGTAAAGCACAGTTGCCAACCTGACCTGCGTTTCAAGTTTTAATGTATCATGTGGCATTAATTCGATTGCGGAATGTAAAACTTTAATGGCTTCGGAATGAAGTCCACGTTGTTGATATAAATCTGCGGCTTGTCTCAATTTCGGTATGGCTTGAGATGTATCTCCAGCACTCAACCAGTGTTCCGCCACCACCATCGGTTCACCAACATGCTCGAGCATTTGCGCGACATTGCCGTGCAAAACTTTGCGCCGCGCCTCGGGTAAATTTTGGTACATCCCTTGCCGAATCAGATCGTGGACAAAATGGTCGCCCGCTATCAAACTCGAGTTTTGTGCCTCCTCGAGCGCGTCCAAAACCGCA
>JAYTKL010000335.1:0-3705 GCA_043730305.1 Deinococcales bacterium
TGCTACAAAATGAACCGAATTTTGTAATTTGCGTTGCTGGATTTTTAGGACTTCAATGAGACTTCGCTAAATTTGTAAGCTTGCCTCACGATTCATTTGTATGAGGTATTGCTTTTTAAGTGTGTAGTGTCGTTCAGTTACTCGAGATGGCAAAACTTAATCTCTTTTCGGAGGAACAACAATGAAAAAAGTTTTGGCATTTGTCGGTGCAGTTTTGCTCTCGAGCGTTCTGGCACAATCAAGCAACCCTGGTACGATTGTTGATATTGCGGCGGGCAACAAGGATTTCAGCACCCTGGTCGCCGCCGTTCAAGCCGCAGGTTTGGTCGAAACCCTGAGCAGCAAAGGTTCATTCACGGTGTTTGCGCCAACCAATGCAGCCTTTGAAAAACTGCCAGCAGGAACGGTCGAAACGCTTTTAAAGCCAGAAAACAAAGGAATGCTGACCAGCATTTTGACCTACCACGTTGTACCAGGCACGCTGAAAGCTGCAAAAGTAGTGAAACGAACCTCGATCAAAACCGCTCAAGGTGGCATTTTACGAATTGTTGTCAAAGACGGTAAAGTCATGGTCAACAACGCCCAAGTTGTCGCCACCGACATTGTGGCTTCAAACGGCGTGATTCATGTGATTGACGCTGTATTGATACCAAAAATGAAGTAGACTGCTCTTGTCAAAAGCTGCAACCTCGAGTTTGGGGTTGCAGCTTTAACTTTTATTTTGGCGGCTGGAGTCTTGTGCTGGGCGCTTAAAAGGATTGGTAAACCAAGTGCGCCAGTCAAAACCCCCCCGCTTTTGCATGACCGCTTGAGGAATGACTTCAGGTGTACGGTCTCCGGGTTTTGAAGTCAAACGATTGTAGGTTTCAGGGTCACTCAACAATACCAGTTCGTCGTTCGCCTCGAGTATACTGACCCCTTTTGGCACGCGAATATGCCCGTCTCGTAAAATTGCCACCAGCAAGGCTTCCGGCTGCCACTCGAGGTCACGAACCGCCTGCCCAACCCAGGGCTGAGGCACTGGAAACTTGTACAGACGCTCGTCGTCATCGTCGGAAACGCTTAAACTCGAGCTTGAGAGCAAATCCAAAAGGTCAGGCAAGCTTGGTGTGATGCTGGCAGGACTCTCAATCACATTTGGCAGGCTCGAGGCTCCGATTTGAGTTGCACTTAAACCTGTGGCGGCACGTAAGTATTCATTGATGTGAACCGGACTGGCGCTGCGGCTTTCGGCTTGGTGTTTCAAAACGCTTTCACGCCCCGTCAAGGCATAACCTGCCAGCGTGGTCAGTAACAACGGCGCGAGCAAGCCGTAACCGCTCCATTCTGTCACCAGCAACGTTGCCGCCAGCGGTGCATTCATTGTGCCTGCCAGAAATGCCGCCATTCCTGTCAAGGTAAAAGCGGCAGGATCAACGGTAATACCGGGTATCAACCTCGAGAGTCCAAGTGAGTACATGTTGGCGAGCAAACCGCCAATCACCAAACTTGGGATCACCAAACCTCCACTCGCGCCAGCACTTGCCACCACCAGTACCATCAGTGCTCTCAGGAAAAATTGAACACTGGTATCCTCGAGTGTCATGAAACCGTTCAAACTGAGTTGTGTCCAACCCAAACCGTCGCCGAGCAGGTTTGGGTTAACATAAGCCAAAGCGCCAAAAAGAAGTGCCGCAATCAATAACCGTGTCCAGGCTGGCAATTTGGTTCGCTTCCAGGCTTCACGAAGTCCAATCAATGCGGCAACAAAACCGGCTGCCGCCAGCGCCTCAAGCAAACCCAGGGCAAAAAAAGCAGGGAACGATGAGACTGGCTGACCGCCGACCACGTTGGTTCCAAACAACGGATCAAAGCCTCGAGCCACACCAAAAATAGTGAATGCCACAACGCTGGCAAGAACGGCAGGGGTCAAGGCTTCAATCTCGAACTCGAAGCGGCGATACAAAATTTCGACGGCGAGCACCGCCGAGGCGAGCGGAGCACGTAAAACCAAGCCGAGCACCGCCGCCAAGCTGGAAATAAAAATCAAGCGGCGGTCAGCGTCAGAAACCCGTCCGAACCTTGAAAATCCCAACGACAGCAACGATGCCAAACTCGAGAAAACACCTTCACGACCGAGTGGTGCACCACTGGCACTCGCCAAGAATCCAGATGCCGTCTCAAACATGAGTTTTTGCCATGACCCTCGAGCTTCGTGGTTGTGATAGATGTCCAGCGCGTTGTCCAAACCATCAGGTTCGATCAGATTTTGCTGTGGGTTGCGCCGAGCAAATGCCACCAACACCAAACCAATCACGATCACCACGGGCAACAACCAGGCACGGTCTGCGGCAAAAGATTGCAGGACGCCACCCTCGGAGGGCAGTCCTGGCGGACGAAATCCTGTCACGCCACTCAGGAGTACACTTTGGGCAAGCTCGAGCAACCAGGCGAAAACAATGCCCACCAAACCGACGCAAACCCCAACCGACAAGCTGTACAGAACGATTCTGCCAGTCTCGAGGCGATTTCCTAAAATGTTGATGGCGCGGCGCGGTCGTTGCACCTTTACAGCGTACCAGACAAGTGCTAAATCCAGCACAAGTCAAAGCGCAAACTCGAGGGGAAAGTTTTTTCGGCGTTCACCTGAACGTCAAACCTGTGCCGATGGTCACCATGAACACCGAACTCGAGTTGTTGAAGTAAACGCTTGGCACGAGTTCAATGAAAAACCGTCCTCCAAGGGTCGGGATTGAACTTTGATAACCAATGATGCCGCGAATTTCTGGCAAGAAGGCGTTGGTGTTTGCTTTGGCGAACGGCACGGCAAACAAGCCAGCGCCAAGCCCAAAATACGCGCCCGAACCATACTGGTTTGAAGGCAGCACAAAATAAGCATCGAGTGCCAGACGAAACCAAACGATCAAAGTCGTGACACTGGCACGAATCCCGACATCGGTGCCGCCAGCATCAAATTCCACGCCAAATTCTGCGCCCAACAGCGGGTACAAAACCGAAAATTCTGTGCCTGCCGCAGGAACGAGCGCCTCAAATCGGATTCCAAAATACTCGCTGGCGGCAAGGGCATTTGAACCCAGACTCGAAAGACCAAAAAGCGCGATCACTACAATCAAAAACTTTTTCAAATGAAACCTCGAGCGCCATTTTACGATTTGAATTGTGGTTTTGTCGTTCAGGCTTTCTTGAGCTAGCCTTCACATGCTAAAAAAGCGCCACCAAACGGTGACGCTCGAGACTCAACATTAAGACTTAACTTGCATTTGCCAGTCGCAAACCGTCGCGCTTGGTGTCCACACCAATTGACATCAGGCGCTGCTCGAGGTTCTCGTAACCACGGTTGAGAAATTCGACGCCCTGGATTCGGGTTTCGCCCTCACTGGCGGCGGCGGCAACGACCAAAGCCGCACCGGCGCGAATGTCGGCAGCTTTGACTGGAGCGCCGTGCAGACGCGTGCCTTCGATCAAAATGCTCGAGTCGAGAACTTCGGTTTTTGCCCCAAGTCGGTTCAGTTCGGCGCTGTAACCAAAACGCGTTGGGTAGATGCGGTCGGTAATGCGGCTGGTGCCGGGAACGGTCGCCAAAAACGCGCTCATCATGGGTTGGACATCGGTTGGAAAACCAGGAAATTCGGCAACCGACAAATGCAGTGGATTAAATTTGTTGCTGCTCGCATCGATCCGAATCGTGGTGTTGTCCATCTCGAG
>JAYTKL010000336.1:0-4901 GCA_043730305.1 Deinococcales bacterium
GGGTTGGTTGAGTTTCCTCAACGGCTTTTTTCCTCGGCTTTTTCGAGGCGGGCGCTTTCGCACCTTTTACAACAGACTGGCTAATACAAACTCCTTCACCATGAAAACAAGGTTTTCAGGACAGCTCGAGTGATTGTCGTGACCTCGAGCAAGATCATGCTGCGCTCATCACGGCTTATGCCGTTCAATGACACCCACTGTTGGGTTGCGCTTGTTGAGATGGCGTTGTTCTTCACGTAGAACTTGATTCCTTCGGGGGGCTTGAAAACGTGGGAACGTTTGAAGTCCTCATCCGAGACCTGGGGGCAGTATAGCATTTCGCAAAGTCTAAAAACTGCGCCAAATGACCTATGGGCAATTAAGTTCGAGCAGCACAGCTAAAATCTGTGGTTTAGCGTTTATTTATGAATTCTCGAGCAAATCCCGTAAATACTGCGGAATGGGTACAGTGCGTTTTTCAAAATCGGTTGCCATGTGCTCAGTAAAGCCTTCTGCAAGCAGTAAATTATCGCTGGCTCGTTCAACCGCGTACTCGAAACGAACCATGCGTGACTTTAAACTGCCAAGTCGGGTGGTCAACAAAAGCGTATCGTCAAAAATAGCTGGACGACGGTATTTCACGCCAACGCTGGTCACCACCAAATACACACCGCGTTTCTCAACCTCAGAATACGGCAACCCCAATTCCTCGAGAAACGCCACGCGTCCCATCTCGAGCCAGATCACGTAATTGCTGTGATGCGCAATGCCCATCGCGTCGGTCTCGGCGTAACGAACTTTGAATTGCAGTTGGGATTGCACGACTTTTTTCATAAGAAACTGTTCGCCGCATCCAAAAACTCGAGCAGGGGCGTGCGTTTCATCCGAACCTCACGGGCGATGGCGCGTTGCAGCAAACCTTTCGCGCCGTTCAACGCCTCGAGCATCGGCGCAACCTCGCCCAAACCCGAAACGAAAACTTTGGCGTTCATCAGGTCGGTGCTGATTTGCACGCGATCAATGGTGATCACAATTGGCAATCTCGGGTCGCTGAGTTCATGAATCGCATTCGATAACACCCTGGCAATCGTGGATTCGACTTGGGAGGTGCGTTGGCTCATGGTGTGGCTCGCGTTGAGCAATTGCGAAATTGAAACCCCAAAATTTGCGGACAATACAGAAATTCCTGCGTAGGGGCGAGACACGTCTCGCCCCTACAGGACAACGAATTGTGAAGGTTCGCACCAAGCTTGTTTTTCATGTTGCACCGCCCACACGACGAATCACGCTGGCAACCGATTCGGCAAGTTCTTTAATTAAATTTTCGCTCGGACCTTCAATCATGACACGCACCAAGGATTCCGTGCCGCTCGGTCGCAAATTGACACGCCCCAAACCTGCCAGTTTTTGTTCGACCTCGAGCACGGCTTGTTGAACGTCTTCGTGTTGAGAAATTCCGTGTTTGTCGGCAACCCGCACGTTGACTAGCGTTTGCGGGAACAAGGGCATTTCATTGCGCCACTCGAGCAAACTCTTGCCACTTTGCTTGATGGCTTTGAGGGTTTGCAGCGCGGTCATGATGCCGTCGCCTGTCGGTGCGGCGTCTAAAAATAGGGTGTGACCGCTCTGCTCGCCACCCAGGGTAAAGCCTTTCTCGAGCATCCGTTCCAGCACGTACCTGTCGCCAACGTTGGTGCGCTCGAGGTTGATGCCGTGTTCGCGGAGTTTGACTTCCAAACCCATGTTGCTCATCAGGGTGGCGACCACCGTGCGTTCTTTGCGGATCACACCGTTGATGTAAAGCACATGGTCGCCGTCCACCATAGCCCCGCTCGAGTCCACGAACAGGGCGCGGTCTGCGTCGCCGTCGAAGGCTATGCCAAGGTCAAAACCCAGGTCTTTGACGGTGCGTTGCAGGACTTCGGGATGGGTACTGCCGCAACCGAGGTTGATGTTTTTGCCGTCTGGCGTGGTGAAAATCGTGAAGACATCCGCGCCGGCGCGTTGAAAGACTTTGGGGGCAATATGAAATGCCGCACCGTTGGCGCAGTCGAGCACAATTTTGACACCCGTCAAATCAGGCGTGTGACTGAACAAGAACTCGCCGTACAAATTTTCGGCTTCGTGATAATCCTTGACCGTCCCGAGCGCCACGCCCGTCAAGTCGGCGATGGGTTTCACGAGATTGGCTTCGATTTCATGCTCGAGCGTGTCTGAGAGTTTCTCGCCGTTTGCGCCAAAGAATTTGATGCCGTTGTCCTGATACGGGTTATGGGAGGCGCTGATGACCACGCCTGCGGTGGCATTCAGTTGACGCGTCAGGTAACTGACGCCTGGGGTTGGAATGATACCAACATGGATCACATCAATGCCTTGGGCGGTCAAACCCGCCGCCAGCGCCGCCTCGAGCATGTCGCCACTGCGCCGCGTGTCGCGTCCGATGACCACGCTGGGTTTGCGCGACTGGGTTTTGAAAACCTCAGCGGCGGCTTTACCCAGGTTTAAAGTCCAAGCCGAAGAGAGCGGGTGTTGACCTGCGACGCTGCGCACGCCGTCCGTACCAAAAAATTTGCGATCAGCCATAATTAGAGTCCTTAAAAGAGAAATAATGCTCGGGTGCGGATGCTCGAGCGGTGATCTGAGTTGAAGTCTATCACCTGGGGAATCATAAGGTTCTTGAAGCGTGCTTTCAAATTGTGGTTGTGCCACACAAGAGCGCTAAAGAATTGCACTCGAATCCAAGTAAATTTTTCACATTTCATGCTAATTTAATGAAGATTCTAAACTTGGTTGAACACTAAATAGGCTTCACTGACCTGGAGACTGATTTTTATTTTTCAGCCACGCAAAGAAACCACTTGGAGGTGGTTGAATGAAGTATTCACGTTATACGTTGATGCTTGTTGTCGGTCTAACCCTGGGGGCGTGCAATCAAGCCGCTCCGCAACAGATTGCCATTGTTGGCGATCAACCGAGCGCCAAGGCGAATCTCTCGAGCGTGACCGGGTTTCAACGCCTGATGCCGCTGAGCGCTTTGCCGGCGATGAATGATCAAATGGTCAACGAAACTCCGAAATCTTGGTTCGTCGAATTGACGGGCAGCCCCGAAGCCGACGGTGGCGCTCGACTGAGCTTGGATACCGAACGGGCGAGCTTCAAACGCGACGCAAACGACAATGGCGTGAAATACGAAGTGCGCCGTTCGTACAGCGATTTGTTCAACGGCTTTTCAGTGCGGGCAAGTGGCAGCGATATCGTTAAAATCTCGCGTTTGCCAGGGGTTCGGGCGGTTTATCCAGTTGGGCAATCGGCACTTCCAAAAACCGATTTGGTTTCCAACCCTGACCTTGCCACCGCCATCAGCATGACCGGCGCAGACATTGCCCAGAACGAACTCGGGCTTGATGGTCGCGGCGTCAAAGTTGGCGTGATTGACAGCGGCATCGACCTCGAGCATCCAGACCTGGCTGGCAGAATCACCAATCAATACGATTTCGTTGGCGATGCCTACAACGCCGACCCAAGCAGCCCAGACTTTAACCCAGTGCCAACACCAGACCCCATCGCCGACGATTGCGGCGGTCACGGTACACACGTCGCAGGCATCATTGGCGCGAAAGGGCAAGTTACAGGCGTTGCCCCTGCGGTCAGTTTCGGTGCGTACCGCGTCTTTGGTTGCGATGGTTCAACCGACGACGACGTACTCCTTGCCGCGCTCGAGCGTGCCAAAAGTGATGGCATGAAAGTCATCAACATGAGCCTGGGTTCATCGTTCGGCTGGGCGCAATCGCCTCTGGCTCGAGCCTCGAGTCGTCTGGTAAAAAAAGGCATTGTGGTGGTCGCCTCGGCGGGCAACAGCGGCGCTTTGGGCTTGTACTCGACGGGCGGTCCTTCGGCTGGCGAGGAGGTCATTTCGGTGGCTTCGTTTGACAACATTGCCGTCAGCTTGCCGTACTTTACGGTGTCCCCAAATCAAACCCATGTCGGTTATATCGAAGCCACAGGCGCACCCGCAGCCCCAACCTCGGGTATGGCAGCCATCGCCCGCACAGGCACGATCACCACGACCAACGATGCCTGCGCCCCACTGGCAGCAGGCAGCCTGACGGGCAAGACCGCCCTGATTCGCCGTGGCACTTGCGCGTTTTACACAAAATCCAAGAACGCCCAAAATGCTGGTGCAACAGCCGTGGTCTTGTACAACAATGCGGCTGGACGAATCAGCCCAACTGTGGCGGGTAGCCCAGCCATCACCATTCCAGTGGTTTCAATCACCCGCGAAGAGGGCATTGCCATCAATGCGCTTCTAAACGCCGCGCCTGTTGATCAAACCTGGACCAACCAACGCGACGGCTTCCCAGTCCCAACCGGCAACCTGATCTCGAGCTTCAGCTCTTACGGACTGGTGCCAGACCTCAGCCTGAAACCTGACATTGGCGGTCCCGGCGGTTTGATCCGTTCCACGTACCCGCTCGAGCTTGGTGGTTACGCCACCCTCAGCGGCACGTCCATGTCCTCGCCGCACGTGGCTGGCGCGGTTGCGCTATTGTTGCAATCCAACCCAGATATCAAAGCCAACGATGTGCGCAGCTTGCTGCAAAACACCGCCACCCCTCGAGCCTGGTTTGGCAATCCAGCCCTGGGCTTTTTGGACAGCGTTCACCATCAAGGCGCTGGCATGATGCGAATCGATGCGGCAGTGCTCAGCCCGACCACCGTGTATCCATCCAAACTTTCATTGGGTGAAAGCGCCGCTGGACCTGTGCAAAACGAACTCGAGGTTGTCAATGACAGCCCAACTGCCGTTACTTACAGCCTCAGCCACGAGCCAGCCCTGTCCACTGGACCAGACACTTATACCCCAGCTTTTGGCACTGGCTTTGCCAGCGCGACGTTCAGTTCGCCAACCGTGCGCGTTGAAC
>JAYTKL010000337.1:0-5688 GCA_043730305.1 Deinococcales bacterium
GGCTTTTTCAACCTGATCTGTTTTCATGCTCGCCTCGAGCAACATCACACCATCTTCAATATGTTTGATCTGACTGACTTCGGGTTCGTCGCTTTCATCGTAAATTTCACCGACCAGTTCCTCGAGCAAATCCTCTAAAGTCACCACGCCAGCCGTGCCGTCGAATTCGTCTACGACAATTGCCATGTGCATTTTTTTCTCTTTGAGTTTGCGCAGCAACTCTGGCACACGCATGGTTTCAGGGGCAAAATAGGTTTCGTGAACGATGTCGCGCACTTTGACGTACTCGAGTTCATTTAAATGCTTTAACACCTCGGAGATTTTCACCACGCCGACAATATGATCGGTGGTGTCCTCATAAACTGGCAACCTCGAGTAATTGTGTTCCCAATCAAGCTCGAGCAATTCTTTTAAGGTCGCGTTGGCTTCTATCGCAATCATTTTTGGGCGCGGCGTCATGACACGGCGCAAGGTCGTGTCGGTCAGGTCAAAAACCTTGTAGACCAGTTCTTTTTCGTCATTCTCGAGCACACCTTGCTGGCTTGAGGCGTTGACGATCATGCGAATTTCTTCTTCAGAATGTGCGGTGTGATGTCCCGACACGGCTTTGACGCCGAACAGACCGATAATCCCGCCACCGATCCAAGCCAGCATTCTCGAGAGTGGACCAAACACCCAGGCAAAACCCATGAGCGGAATAATCAAGAACATGGCTAAACCTTCGGCGCGTTGAATGGCAAGCGATTTTGGTACAAGTTCGGCAAAGATCACGGCAATAAAGCTCGAGATCAGCAAACTGATGATCGTGGCGATGGTTTTGATCGAAGCTTCCGCAACCCCCACGCTTAAAAGCGGACCTTCAAACAAGCGTCCAAGGGCGGGTTCGGCAACAATACCAGTGGCAATGCTGGCAACCGTAATGCCAAGTTGAGTGGCAGCGATGTAAAAACCAATGTTTTCAACCGCTTTTTGGACCAATTTGGCTCGAGCGTTGCCCTCTTCGACCATTTGATCGATGCGGGTGCGCCGAATCGAAACCAGAGAGTATTCGGCTGCGACAAAAAAACCGTTCAGCACAATCAAAAAAATCAGTAAAGTTAAACCGACGGCATCCGACATTTCTGGCGTCTCCTCAAAACGCCTGCGTTCCTCGAGCGAAACTCCTCGAGAACGCGTTTTGCCTCACCCAAGAACCAGGGTTGGCAAACCATAAAACCAATAAAAAATCCCAGCTTGCTTTTCTAAGCCACTGGGGGCATCCCAGATTTGAAAAAGAAAAACGTTGACTGGGCGGTTCGTCCATAAGACCAGCAGGAGTATAGCAGATTCTTTCGCTTGAACCGATTGCGTCTTCATGTTTTTCTCATGAGGTGAACGGGATCAGAATTTGCCAGACCCAACGGATGGCACTCGAAATGCTGAATCAACCGAGCCAGACGGCAAAATACACTGTTGAAAACTTGAGGGTCGCCCACCAACCAGATTACAACCAAATTAGAAGCTCGAGCGGGTACGCGTCACGTGCGAGTTTTGGACTTTGGAATTCAAAACCACGTCCTAAAATTCACGTCAATGAGCTTACGGCTAGCAATCATCACCGACCTTCACTACGGACGCGACACCGGCAACGTGCGAGGACCCGCCGCGCTGGACATTCTCGAGCGCATTCAAAAACACATTCACACCCTCGAACCAGATTTGGTGCTCGAGCTAGGTGACCGTCTGACCGACGAAAACACCGCCATAGACCATCAAAACCTGCTCGAGCTGGCACGGGTTTTTAAGCGCTTGCCATATCAACGCCACCACATCAGCGGCAATCACGACCTCTTACCCAAAGCCGAACAAGAGGCGATCCTCGAGACCAACCTTGGTTCGCACAGCGTACAAAAACACGGCTGGCACTTGATTTTCCTCGAAACCAGCAACGGCTCACCCGCAGGCACACTCTCTAGCGAAACCCTGCTTTGGCTCGAAAAAGAATTAACCCGCTCGAGCTTGCCCGTGGTGGTGTTCAGTCATCAACCCCTGCACGGCGAACCGATGATCGGCAACCCATACTTTGAAACTGAGTACGCCCCGTTCGCCTTCCCCAAAAACCATGAAAAAGCCAGAAAGATACTCGAGGACAGCGGCAAAGTCAAATTCTGTGTCAGCGGTCACGCGCACTGGTTCGACAAACGCAACGTGAACGGACTGGATTACATCACCCTGCTCGGACCGACCGAAACCCAATGGACGGGCGGCACACCACCCGAAACCTGGGCGATGCTCGAGTTAAACAGCACTCCAAAACTCGAGGTTTTTGGCGCAATGCCCCAAACGTTAAGTTGGTAGAACCGGTACACGCGTCCATTGGTAAGTGCAGTACACTCGAGCTTATGGCAGAGTTTCAAATTCGAGTGGCTGCACCCGCCGACGCAAAAGGCATTGCACCAATCCTCGCCGAACTTTTAAAACGCCCGAAACTCGAGACTGGCATTACTGAGGGTTTAAACACCAACCTCTTGCGCGTGCTGCAAACCCCAGGCACGACCATGCTGGTCGCTGAAGCCGACGATGGCAGGTTGCTGGGCTTTGTTTCGCTCTGGACGCGCTGGGGCATTCTGGATCAAAACCCGAGCGGTTTGATAGACCGCATTGTGGTGCGCCCCAGTTACCGCGATAAAACCGTCTCGAGTGCGCTCTTGGAGCAAGCCCTCGGCGCGTGTCAAGCGATGGGTTGCGGCAGTGTCGAACTGGTTCTGACACCCGAGAGCACCGTGGACATTGGCGCGTTGCAAGGTTTTGGCTTTGAAGAACAAGGGAAAAGGTACTACCTCGAGATTTTATGAAACTCGAAATTTGAAGGCTTCTAACTTGCGCTCGAGTAGAATTTAACCATGAAAGCCCTCACTGTTTTTGCGTCGCTTGCCATCACAGGAACAAGTTTGTCAGCCCCTTTTCTAGGAACTTTTGGGATGCGGGCAACGCTCGAGAAGAAATTTTTGCGCACCGTTTTCTGCCACGAATTTAAATGTCAGGTGCAACCCAAATCTGATTTTTACTCGGTTTTTAAACTCGCCAACGGTACCCTCATCAAACTTGACAGGTGCTGCCAACATGCGGGTGCGTTGTTCGTGAAGCTCGAGCCGAAAGTCACGCTTTCCAAAGAAAAAATCAGAACGCTCAAAGCATTAATTCGCACTGCGACAGGACAGAATCTCAAGTTTGACGTGCAAAAAAATTGCTCGAGTGTTGCGGCGATCAAGCAATCCAAGAAACTCGAGTTTTACTTGAAGCCCAGCAAGCGTTGGGGTGTTGTTGCCTGCATTGAGGACACGACAGGAATTCCAGAGGGGCAGGAAAATACTGCTCCAGAATTTATCCCAAGCTATGACTTCGAGATTGTGTTGCCCGTTTGAACAAGGTCGCTCGAGATTTTAGTAGACAAAAAAATTCTGTAATCCCGTCGCCTCAGACCACTGCACATCCACCGCGCTCACGCTCGAGTGTGCCGTACCGCGTTTCAGCCAATGCACCAGATACTCGAGTTGGCTGGTTTTGCCCTCGGCGACCACTTCGACTTTGCCGTCCGTCAAATTCTCGGCAAAGCCGTTTAAACCCAAATCGCTGGCTTTGCGCTGGACAAATCGCCTGTAGCCCACGCCTTGAACTGTGCCTGTGACAAGTGCGGTTAGGCGTTTGGGTCGCTCGAGTTCGGTCATGTGAGCAGTGAATCATAATTGCGTCGGTTTTGTAAAGTGCTTTTCCAAAGATTCGATAAAGGTTTCTGGCACGGTGTTCTCACCCTGAAAAGAGTAAAATGGGCTTTGTGACGCGCCGCCGCGCCATTTTTATTGCCCTGTTCGTCATCCCAGTGCTGCTTGGGTTGGCGTTGTATGTGTTTGCAGGCTCGAGAATGGCGTTCGATCTGGCATTGAATGCCGCCAAGGATGCTGGTTTTCAAATTCAAGCGGGAAAAATCTCGGGCAATTTGCTTTCTGGCGTGAAGCTCGAGGATGTGCGGGTCAGTTCGGCGTTTGTGAATGGTACGGCAACAGTGGCTCGAGTCAAGTACCCGTTGTGGCAATTGCTGACCAAGCGCGATGTGCGGCTTGACGTGGCGCTCGAGGGGGGCAAGGTGGACTTTGACCCGCTCAAACTTCCGCCAGCCGACGCGAACGCCCCCGCGCTGCCTGTCAACATCTCGCTCGAGCGTGCCAGCGTGCAGGATGTCCAAGTCAAATTGCGCGGCAAATTTATCGAGATTCCCAACGTTTCGGCACGGATTCTCGAGCAGCATGACACCAGTGAACAGAATTTGAGCGGAAACCTGAAACTGGCACTCGAGACGGTTACGGGCGCTGGCATGGCGAATGTGGATTACGAAATTACCAAAGATTGGGTTTTTAAGTTTGACATCAACGCCGATCTGGATGCGAAAATTGCGCGGTACTGGTACAAAGACATCAAATCTGGGCGTATTTTGGCGCATTACATTTTGGACGGCGACAAGTTAACGGGGTCTGGCGAAATCAAAGACGGGGTGCTCGAGCCGATTCCTGGGATTGTGGTTTCCAATGTCAGTGGTCCTGTCACGCACAGCCTGGACGGTTTAATCTCGGGGCATTTGAAAGGTACGGCGCTTCAGGGTCCGCTCGAGTTGAAGATCAATGTCAACACCGCGTATCAAAAAGAAAACATTGAGGTGATGGGTTGGGCTGAACCCAAAATCAAGCCTGCACTGACCGCGTTCAAAGCCGAATTATCAGCCTCGGGAAAAGTGCATGTGACCGTGACAGGCGGCGGTTGGGAAAAGCTAGAGTTCAAAGGAAAAGTTGCTGGAACTGGGCGTGTGCTCGAGTTTCCGCTCGAGAATATTGCTGGCGATTGGGCGTTCAACGCTCCAGGCGATACATTAACGGCAAATATTCAATCCAACTCGAGATTTTTGGACGCACCAGTGACTGCCAAAGCGAAGCTCGATTTCAAACTGCTCGAGAGTCTGGCAACCGTGAATGCCAATATCACTGGCAAGAAAGTTCTGGGCGCACCACTGGCGGCAACTGGGACATTAACAGCAAAAGGCGAGAATTTGGTTTATCAGATCAGTACCAAAATTTTAGACGGGACCGCCAAAGTGGGCGGCGAATTGCTGGCAGGAAAAACCATCAAAGGTTCTGGGGATTTTACAAAACTTCGGGTTTCGATCCCATTTGAGAATCTGATCTCGGGCAGCTTTCAACTCGGCGGCATCAACACCGACATTCGCATTTTGGGCGAGACAAAACAAAATTCGATCAAGATTCCTGGCGTCAAACCCTCGAGTTTTCCAGGAGAATTTGCTTTAAAAGTAAAAGACGGAAAACTTTCTGGGGCGGCACAACTTGGCGAATTTGCTTGGAATGGCGACCTGGAACGCGGTCAGGTCAGCCTCAAAAACCTGCAACTCGAGCCAGCTGGTGTGGTCACGGCAAACGCAAATTACCGTTTGCAAGGCTCAAACGGGGTGCTGACCGGAAAACTGAAAGCAACAGGTTTAAGTTATCAGGGCGCAACGCTTGAGAATGCCAACGGACCGTTCACGCTCGAGGTTGGAAAGCGTTTGAACGGTTACTGGAGTGCCGACAAACTCGAGGCGTTCTTGCAAGGCGACCGCGTGCGCATCAAACCGCGCAATTGGTTGGTCAGCTATTCGGGGCAGCA
>JAYTKL010000338.1:0-13899 GCA_043730305.1 Deinococcales bacterium
ACTGCTGCCAACCACGACAGGCGGATTGAGGTCAATTGTGGGCGTGGCAACCGACGGATTGCCGAGCAATCCCGCAAAAACTGCACCCAAACCCAAGAGTGCCGCCCCAGCCACTTTGACCGGATGGAATGGGTAGGCTTTGCCGCGACGGTCTTCTGACGCGTAAGCTTGGCTCATGATGCGGCTTTCGCCTTGGCACGATCCGCCGCCTCGAGAATCCATTGGTCAGGTTCAATTTTCTGCCATTCTTCGGGTTGAATCAGGTTGAGCACGGCTTCGACGCTCATTTGTGAAAGTTGGGCGAACGTCCAGATGCCTGCCGAGTTGAGACGGTGCTCGTAAACGTCGCCAACGCCATCAATTTTCACTAGACGATCACGGTCAACTGGGGCTTTGGGGGAAAGCATCAAGGCTGCGAGTTCGGCTTTGAGGCTGGCAATTTCGTCGTGGTTGCTCGAGCTTGACGTGACGGGTTGACTGGAACTCGAGGTGGCTTTGAATGCTGCAATCTGCTCGTGAGCTTGCAAAAGTTGTAATTTCAAGCCCGCCATGTCTGCCACGCTGTGATTCGCAAGACTTTTGGAATGTGAAAGTTCTGCCTCGAGCGACGCCAAGCGTTCGTTTTGTCCAGCCCCACCCGAAGTGGAAGCCGTCTGGGTTTGGGCGCTCAAGCTCGAGATTTTGGCATGCAATTCTGAATGCTCGAGTTCCATCGATGCCAGTTTGGCTCTGAGGTCTGCCGAGTCCGACGGATTGCTGGTTTGCCCCTGTTCGGATTCCAAGAATTGAATTCGCTCGAGGGCAGGTGCAAGACGGTCTTTCATCAACATCACGCCATCGCTTTTGAGCTTGTTGACTTCGGCTTCCAGCACCGAGGTTTTGCTTTTGGCAGCCTCGAGATCGGTGGCGAGTTTGCCTTTTGAAGCCTCGAGTTCGGACTCGAGGAAGCTGATACGGGTCTTGCTTTGAATGAAAGCTTCGGTCTGTTCGCTGTACGTTTGCACCCTGGCTTTGAGGCTGGCGATTTCGGCGTTTGCCGCATCAAGTTCGGAGCGTTGCGCCGAACCTTCAAAACCTGCCTTTAACTTTGACATTTGCGACTCGAGGTTGGCGGCTTTTTCGGCACTCGGCTTTAAACCGTCAATGGTTTGATTGGCGGACTGCAATTGTGCTTTTAAACTGTTCACTTCCGCCAGCGACGCATCCACAGTTTTCTTTTCAACCATGCCAGCCATTTTGGCTTTCAGTTTCTCGAGTTCGTCGTTCGCACCCGAAAATTTTTGTTCGTGCTCCAAAACCAGGGCTTGAGCGGCACTTAACCGGGTGTGCAGATCAGAATTTCGCAAATCGGCAGCCTGCAACTTGGACTGGTGCTCTGTCAAATTTCCTTGCAGCGAAAGGGCTTGCGATTCGGCATTTGAGGCTCGAGCCAAAATTGGTGCGTTGTTGGCTTGATTGCGCCGCCACAAGTAAATGTCGTAAATCCATTCTGCAATCCAGAGCACCAAACCACCAATAAAAAATCCCAGGATCAGTTTGTTATCCATGCGTATCGTGTCTCCCTTTACGCCCAAATTGGGCAATGCAAATCTTTAATTAAAGTATCACTTCTGAGAACCTCGCGTGTCATCATCGGTTCATGGCAAGGTTTTTGGCTCATCAGTCCATGACCAAAGACTTGGTAGACTGTGCTCGAGTTTCTCAAGGCACAGCAACCCTGTGCCGTCTCGAGTTCAAAGGGGTGTCTATGAAAAAATTTGCTCTGTTGGGCGCAGGACTTGCCGTTGCCGCCGTGACCGTTCAGGCGCAACAAACGCCAGCCGAATTGGTCAAGCAACAATGCGCCAGCGCCAAAGTGACCGCCGAATTCTGGCACGGTTTCACCAGTGCCAGCCAGCAGAACGTGGTCAACGCCCTGGCAGCCGAATTTAACAAAACGACGCCTGGGCAGTGCGTCATGCCGATTCCGCAAGGCAATTACACCGACCTTTCGACCAAACTGAAAGCCTCGTTTGCGGCGGGCAAAGTCCCAACAATGGCGCAAGCTTTTGAAAACAACATGGCGTTGTACCTCGAGAATGACAAACTGGCGAACTTGACCAAGCTCGGCTTTCGGGCTAATTTTTTGACCAAAGTGTTTGTCAAAGCCGCCACTTTTAACGGTACATTGTTTGGTGCGCCGTTCAACAAAAGCGTGCAATTGATGTACATCAACAAAGATTTGTTCGCCAAAAACAACGTCAAAATTCCGCAAACCCTGACCGAAATGGCAAGCGCCGCTCGAGAGTTATCTGGAAAAACGGGTCAACCCGCGTTCTGGTTCACGCCATCAACCAGCACTTTTTCGCCGATCTTCTTTACCCTCGGCGGCGATTACGACGCCACAGGGAAAATTGTGCTTAATTCACCAACCGCCATCAAAGCGCTTGATTGGCTGCTGGATTTGGTCAAAGACAAAGCCGCCAAACCGATCACCTCTGGATTTATCAACGGACAATTGACCGACACTTACGGCATGAGCTTTGACACCAGTGCTGGCATTCCGTTTTACAAGAGCGCCGCGAAATTCAACCTCGGTATCACCACCATGCCAGGGGCAAAACGTGGAACTCCTGGCACGGCGTTGATTCAAGGCACGCACATTGTCATTTTTAAAGATGCCACTAACGATCAGCAAAAACTTGGCGCAAAATTCTTGAACTTTGCCATGCAGCCCCGCAACAGCGCGATTTTCGCCACGCAAACAGGTTATGTTCCCTCGAGTGACCTGGCGCAAGACACCGCCGAATTCAAAGCCTTCGCCGCCAAAAACCCAGATGCGCTACTTGTCGTGAAACAAGCCCGTTATGCCGCCTTCGAGCCGCGCATTTCGGATTGGGAAGCCATTCGCTTTAACATCCTCGAGACGGCGATTAAAGAAGCCGTGGCAGGCAGAGCCACTGCCAAGGATGCGCTCGACAAAGCCCAAAAGCAAGCCGAAGATTTGCTGGCAGGAAAAACCAAGTAAAACCAAAAATTCTGAAGGCTCGAGAGAAAATCTCGAGCCTTTTTTATTACCGCCGCGAATCCCTGGTGTCCTGAATTCCAATTTCAAACGCATCCCTGAATTCATCCTCGAGCGCGGTGTCGTCAATCAGATTTTCCAAAAAAGCCTCATCACGCGCCCAACGCACCCGCACGTTCCGAGCAGTTTGAACCGTGCCTTTTGAAGAGACCTGATCGCCCAACCAACGGAGCGCCGTCACAGGGTCGTTTGAGGGCGTGAACCAACGTTCCGTCAGCACTTCATTTTCGCTCGAGACCGTCCAAACGTTGGCTTGAATCCGACCACCGACCCGCCGCAAGAACACCTGATCGACTTCCCATTCTCGGAATCGCTTCATTGCTCGAGGGTTGTGTGCTTGTTGACTGCGCCGTGACATCAACGCGAGGCTATCAATTCTGGGCGTTGAACACAAGAATCCCACGTCCATTTCAGTTCCAGTCATTGAAACGGTATGCTAGCCTCAATGACTGCTTTCAACCCATCCAACAAATTCGCGCTCGAGGGTTTGACCTTCGATGACGTGCTGCTGCTGCCTGCGTACTCCGAGATCACCCCAGATTTGGTCAGCCTCGAGACGCAACTGACCCGCAATATTCGCCTCAAAACCCCGCTCGTTTCGAGCGCGATGGACACCGTGACCGAAACCAAAATGGCGATTGCCATGGCGAGGGCGGGCGGCATTGGTGTGCTTCACAAAAACATGCGCCTCGAGGCACAAGCCGAAATGGTGCGCAAAGTCAAACGCAGCGAATCGGGCATGATCGTAGACCCAATCACGCTGCCGCCAACCGCTGTTTTGCAGGACGCCGAGGATTTGATGCGCGAGTACCGCATTTCTGGCGTGCCAATTATTGATGAGGCGGGCAAACTGATTGGCATCATCACCAACCGCGATTTGCGCTTTGAAGAAGATTACCAGCGCCTGGTCAGCGAGGTCATGACCCGCGAACATCTTGTCACCGTTCCCACAGGCACGACCCTCGAGCAGGCGCGAGAAGTTTTTAAACACAACAAAATCGAGAAATTGCTGGTCGTGGATGCTGGTGGCAAACTGACGGGTTTGATCACCATCAAAGACTTGCAAAAACGCATTCAATTTCCGAACGCCGCCAAAGACAAACTCGGGCGCTTGCTGGTCGCGGCGGCTGTTGGCATCAGCAAAGATTTTGCTGACCGTTCCAAAGCTCTGGTGGATGCAGGCGTGGATGTGTTGGTGCTCGACTCGGCGCATGGTCACAGCAAAAACATTCTCGAGGGGGTCGAAACCCTGAAAAATCGTTTTCCGAATGTGGATATCATCGCGGGCAACGTCGCCACCGCCAAAGGTGCTCGAGCGCTGATAGAACGCGGCGTGGACGCCATAAAAGTCGGGATTGGTCCGGGGTCGATCTGCACCACCAGGGTCGTGACTGGCGTGGGCGTACCCCAAATCACCGCGATTCTCGAGGCTGCCACCGAAGCCGCAGCGTCAGGTGTGCCAATCATTGCCGACGGCGGCATCAAACAAACCGGTGACATTCCCAAAGCCATCGCCGCAGGTGCGAGCAGCGTCATGGTTGGCAGCATGTTCGCAGGCACAGAGGAAGCCCCAGGCGAACTGATCTTGCGCGACGGCAGACAGTACAAATCTTACCGGGGCATGGGCAGTTCTGGCGCGATGAGTCAAGGCTCGAGCGACCGGTACTTTCAAACTGGGTCACGCAAATTTGTGCCCGAAGGCATCGAAGGCATCGTGCCGTTCAAGGGCGCGGTATCTGAAGTCATTTACCAAATGCTCGGCGGGTTGCGCAGCGCCATGGGTTACACAGGCTCGAGCAGCATTGAGGTTTTAAGGGTCGAGGCACAATTTACCCGCATCACCATG
This sequence comes from Deinococcales bacterium, assembly GCA_043730305.1. GTDB lineage: Bacteria > Deinococcota > Deinococci > Deinococcales > JAAFIG01 > JANXTZ01. Next base: position 4,911 of record JAYTKL010000338.1, read on the forward strand.
TCGGGCTTGATCGAATCGCACCCGCATGATGTGACGATCACGCAAGAAGCACCGAATTACAGTCGGTAATTGGGAGACAAGAATACCTCGAGGATCAATTGATGTAGGGGATGGTCTGAGACCATCCCCTACAAACCATCCCCTAAGAGACCATCCCCTACAAACCATCCCCTACGTTTTTTTAGCGTGCGGTCACGCCGCCGTCAACCATCATTGCAGCCCCAACCACACTCATTGCTTCGAAGGAAGCAAGGTACGCCGCCATTGCCGCAATCTCTTGGGCGGTGACAAGGCGCCCGTGGGGTTGTCTTGCTCGCATGGCAACTCGAGCGGCTTCGGGGTCTTCGTAACCTGCGGTGATGCGCTCTACCCAAGGGGTGTCCACCGTGCCTGGAGCAATGCAGTTGACGCGGATTCCATCTGGAATGTGATCCATCGCGGCAGCCCGAGTCATGCCGAGGATTCCGGCTTTGGCGGCGCTGTAGGCAACTCGGTCAGTCAAGCCAACAAACGAGGCGATGGATGCCATGTTAATCACGCTGCCGTCGGTATTTTCTGGGTGAACGGAGTGTTGAATGGCTGGAATCGCGTGTTTCATGCCGAAGAACGTGCCTTTGAGACAGACGTTCATGACTTTGTCCCAGTCCTCTTCGCTGGTGTCCGTCACTCGAGCGGCAATGCCAACGCCCGCGTTGTTGACCATGCACTCGAGTCCGCCAAAATGGTCAGTGGTGAAGGCGATCAAGGCTTTCATTTCGCGTTCGATGGCAACATCGACGGCAAATGCCAGACCTGGAGTCTCGAGCATCGAAGCCGTGGTTTGGGCGGCTTGAAGGTTGATGTCTGAACAGACCACGCTCGCGCCTTCTTGGGCAAACCGAACGGCAATGGCTTGCCCGATGCCCGAACCTGCGCCGGTCACGACAGCACGGAGATTCTCGAGTCGTCTCATGCGTTCACCTTAACGATTTTATTTTCGATCTCGCCGATGCCCTCAACCCAAACTTTGGTCACATCGCCTGGTTTTAAAAAGATTGGTGGTTTTCTGGCAAAACCCACTCCAACTGGCGTTCCAGTGATAATCACGTCGCCAGCCTCGAGTGTGAACCAGAATGAAAGCCGATGAACCAAGTCTTCGACGCCAAAAATCATTTCGCTGGTGCTCGAGTTTTGCAGCATTACGCCGTTGACGGTGCAACCCAGTTTGAGGTTTTGCGGGTCGGGAATTTCGTCTTTCGTGACAATCCAAGGTCCTATCGGGCAGGTGGCGTCCACATTTTTGCCACGAGTCCATTGACCACTGGTATCTTTGCCCATCTGCAAATCTCTGGCGCTAACATCGTTGCAGACGCTGTAACCCAGCACGTGGTTCATGGCAGTTTCTTTTTGAATTCGTTTGCCCGTTTTGCCAATCACAATCACCAGTTCGACTTCGTAATCCAGTTCTGAGGTCAGGCTCGAGTCGTGCTCAATTGGTTCAAAAGGGTCGAGCAAAGTGGAGTTGAACCTCGAGAACACCACAGGCACAGTCGGGATTGCCATGCCAGATTCAATTGCATGGTCGCGGTAATTTAAGCCGATGCACAAGACTTTGGTAGGTCTGCAAATTGGGCGGGCAAGGTCGTGAAGCTTGAGGTTTTCATGAAAACCAACGCCTGCCAAATTGGTTTTCAGACTCTGCAAAGCGCTCTCTCCTGCTTGAACAAACTGGAGCATCGAACCAGCAAAACCCAGGCTGGCAAGTGGTGTAAACCGTGTGCCGTCGGTGACAATGGCGCGTCCGTCTTTGAGTGAAGCGAGTTTCATGATTCCTCCAAATTAACCAGCACTTGTTAACCGATACTTTTTCCGCCGTCGAGCGTCAGAATAACCCCATTTGCAAAACCATTGCTTGCCAAAAACACAATGGCTTGCGCGGTTTCGTCGGTTGTGCCCAAACGTCCAACAGGAAGACGTGCATTGATCAACTCGAGCATCAGTTTTCCATTCTCTTGTTCAGTCAGCCATTCGCTGTATTGGGGCGTCCAGATGTCACCCGGACAAATGCAGTTGACCCGCACACCGAGCGGCGCAAAATCGAGCGCCAGGGTTTTGGTCAGGGCAATCACCCCCCCTTTGGCGGCGGAATACACCACAGCTTGGGCTTGCCCTTGCAAGCCGACCAAACTCGAGACGTTGACAATGCTGCCTTTGGTTTTGACCAGCTCGGGCATGGCGGCGCGGCACATCAAAAAAACGCTCGAGAGATTCAGTAAAATACCAACATCCCAATCATTTTGTGTAATCTCGAGCAGCGGAGTGCGTTTGTTGCGACCCGCGTTGTTCACAAGTACGTCGATGCGTCCAAAGCTTGAAAGGGTTTGTGAAATCAGATTTTCAATGCTCAAAGAATTGGTCACATCGGTTTCAACAAAAAAAGCTTCAAATCCCAATGCTTGCAAATCTGACTCGAGTTTTAATCCCAATCCTGTATTTTTTTCGGCAATCACGACCGCAAAACCTTGCGCTGTAAAGGCTCGAGCGCAACCTTCACCAATACCGCGACCCGCACCGGTTACGATGGCGACTTTGGTTTGGGGTGTTGTGTCTGACATGGTTTTTAGTCCTTTTGCGGCAACAATTGAGTCTCGGGTGTTGCGACTTTAAGTTTTCTTTTCGGCGCTTGACAGAATTCTAATCCGAGGTCTATAGTTTCTGCAAACGTTTGCAGTCAACAGTTTTTCATGTCCAAAACACGGTTTTGGGCGTTGGTTTGTGTGCTTGGTTTGGCACTCGAGCTTGACTTCAAACGTGAATTCCCAGGAGGTAGGGCATGAACAAAAGGAAGCTTTTGGTCGGATCGCTAATGGGTGTGGCACTGCTGACGGCAGTTGGTTTGTTGGCGGCGGCAAGTGGACAATCGAGCCTCAAGTACGCTGGTCGCACCATGACCATCGTGACCTTCGATGGACCTCAGATCGGTGAGCCGTTAAAGCGTCACGCTCCAGAATTCGAGAAAATGACTGGCGCAAAGATCAATGTGGTGCTGACGACCTTCTCGGATTTGTTCCCACGCATCCTGACCGACTTCACCAGTGGCACGAACACTTTCGACGCGGGAGTCTTTGACCCGCAGTGGCTGGGCGATTACGTCTCGGGCGGTTATCTCGAGCCTCTGGACAGCTACATTGCCAAAACCCCAAGCATGAAGTGGAACGAGATCATGCCGTTTTTCCGCGAATTTTCGGCAACCTACGCGGGTAAAACCTACATGGTGCCACTCGACGGCGATTTCCAGATGGTCTACTACCGCCGCGACCTGTGGGCAAACAAGCAATTCAAAGCCGATTTCGCTGCCAAGTACGGTTATGCGCTTGTACCGCCCAAAACTTGGGGGCAATACAACGACATGGCAGAATTCTTTAACGGCAAGACCGTGGACGGCGTGAAAATGTACGGCGTGGTTGAGGCGCAAAAACGCAACGCCCAAAGCTTCTGGTTATTGGGTTCTCGAGCTGGCGGCTACATGCAGTACAAGGGCACGACCCAGGGCATGTTCTTTAACGCTGACACCATGAAACCACTGATCAATGCGGCTGGTTTTGTCAGGGCGTTAAACGAATGGAAGACCATTCAAAAGTTTGGTCCACCGAACATGGTCAACTTTGACACGGGCGACGTTCGTTCCGCCTTTGTCGGTGGTCAAGCCGCGCTGGCAATTGACTGGGGCGATATCGGTTCGCTTTCGACCGACAAGAAAACCTCGGCAATTCAAGGCAAACTTGGTGCGGTTATACTGCCAGGTTCAAAAGAAATTTGGGATCGCAGCGCCAACAAGTGGGTCACAAAGAACGCCGTCAATTACGCCCCTTACGCCGCATTCGGCGGTTGGTCGGGCGCGGTCAACGCCAAGTCCAAAAACAAGGACATTGCCTTTGATTACCTGGCATTCCTGACCCAACCTGAAAACAGCGACGAAGACGTGACCCTCGGCATTACTGGTTTCAACCCTTACCGTCAGAGCCACTTTAACAACCAATCGATCTGGATCAAATCGGGCATGACCAAAGAGGATGCCAGCAATTACTTGGGCGCGATCAAAGCCAGCCTCAAATCCAAGAATTTGGTGCTCGACATTCGCCTTCCAGGCACAGACCGTTACCAAAAATTGCTGGACGAGGGCATCGCTCGAGCCTTGTCGGGCGAAGAGAGCGCTCAAGTGGCACTTGATGGTGTGGCGAGCGCCTGGGACAAGCTGACCGATGAATTGGGACGCAAAAAGCAACTTTCAATTTACCGTGCCAGCCTGAAACTGAAGTCTCTCGAGGGCAATTAAGTTATATTGCAAGACACCAGGATTTGATTCCTGGTGTCTTGTTTTCTTTTTTAAATCAATAAATCAAAACTATTTTTCTCGAGGTGAACGCATGAACCAGCCTTTCAACAGTGCTCGAGTAATACCGTGAGTCAACATGTCACGCCCAAAAAAGGCGGTTTCTCGAGCAGCGAAACCCGTTCCAAAATATTTTTTCTGGCGCCGGCTTTGTTTTTGGTGTTTGTGCTCTCCATTTTTCCAACCATCGCCAGTTTGTTCCTGGCAATCTCGAGATACGGACCTGCGGGCTTTGGCGGTTTTGTCTGGTTGGGAAATTTTATTGACGTGCTGGGCAACCGCCACATTTGGGAAACCCTTGGCACGACCCTGATTTTTGTATTTTTTGGCGTCAGTTTGCAGTACCTTCTGGGTTTTGGTCTGGCGTTGTTGCTGACCCAAAAATTGCGCTTCAGACGGTTTTTTAGGGTGCTGTTTTTGATTCCCATGATGATTACCCCCGTGGCGGTGGCGTACATCATGCGCATGGTTTTCGATTTTAGGATTGGACCACTCGCGCCGATCATGGGACTCTTTGGCTTGCAAGATGTGCCGTGGCTGGGAAATGGCACGCTGGCAAAAATATTGATCATTCTGGGCGACACCTGGCAATGGACACCCTTTATTTTGATTGTCATGCTTGCCGGTCTCGAGACGCTGCCGCACGAACCTTATGAGGCTGCGGTGGTGGATGGCGCAACGCCCTGGGAACTCTTCTGGCACATCACCTTCCCGATGATGCTGCCTGTCTCGAGCACCGTGATTTTAATTAGGATGGTTGAGGCGTTTAAAATCGTGGACATGCCGATTGTGCTGACTGGCGGAGGTCCTGGCGTGGCAACCGAAAGCACGACCTTGTTTGCCTATTCAACCTGGCGCAGTTTTAACTTGGGGCAGGTCAGCGCGATTGGTTATATTCTGCTGTTTACCGTAACGCTCGTCACAACCCTGTATGTTAACACCGTGCGCCGCCGGATCGCTGGGGGCATGTGATGCTCGAGCAACGAAGTCCTGTGAAGACATTTTTCTCGTACCTGGCGCTGATTGTTTGGTCTTTGGTCGTGCTTGTGCCGCTGCTCTGGACATTGACCACGGCTTTTAAGAATCCGATTGACGTCTACCGAGGTCCCAAATACATTCCAGGCATCGATTTTCAAGGTACATTCGACAACTGGAAATACTTTCTGGTTGACCAGTGGCAGTTTTTCAGCGCCCAGTATTTTAATTCGATCACCGTCGCCATTTTCTCGAGTTTGCTGTGTATTGCCATCGGTTCGCTGGCGGCATATGGTCTGGCGCGGTTTTCGTATCAGTACGGCAAAATACAAAACAAAGACATTGCCTTCTGGTTTATCTCGCAAAAAATATTGCCGCCCGTGGTGGTCGTGATACCGCTTTATGTGATGTTTCAATGGCTGCACATTCACGACACCAAGTTTGGACTGGTCATCGCCTACGCGGCATTCAACCTGCCATTTGCCGTGTGGTTGATGCGCGATTACTTTCTGGGCATTCCCGCCGAACTCGAGGAGAGCGCATTAATTGACGGTTGCTCGAGGATCGAGGCTTTTATCAGGATTACCCTGCCGCTTTCCGCGCCTGGGCTTGTGGCAACGTTTTTGTTCGTGCTGGTTTTTGCCTGGAACGAGTACATTGTGGCGTTGTTTTTAACCCAAACGCTGGCGTCCCAGACCATGCCGATTTTGGTGGCGGGGCAAAACGCGCAGCGTGGACCGCAGTGGTGGGGCATCAGTGTCTTGACGCTGGTGACGATTGCACCCGTGACCGTGATCGCCGTGGTACTCGAGCGTTATATCTCCAAAGGTTTGCTGGTGGGTGCGGTGAAAGGCTAAACCGTGGCTCGAGATTCTGGCAACAATCCAGCAGACTTAGAGAGTGTTGCCAAACATGCTGGGGTCAGCATTAGCACCGTCTCGAGGGCGTTGACTCGTCCAGACCGGGTGGCGGCAGCAACCCGCGAACGGGTGCTCGAGTCGGCGGCGCAACTGGGTTATGCTCCAAATCAGTTGGCGCGAAGCCTGAGGATGCAAGGCTCGAGAACGATTGGTTTGATCATTTCCGATATTCTGGTGCCGTTTCACTCCGAGGTTGCCAAAGGTGTCGAAGACTTTGCCAGTGCGCACCATTACACCACCATTTTGTGTAACTCGAGCGAGAATGGTCAAAAAGAAAAGCAGTACCTCGAGCTTTTAAAGGGTTTTAAGGTCGGCGGTGTGATCCTCGAGCCTACAGAGGCTGGCGTGGCAACCATCGAGGCATTGGCTCGGGCGGGAACACCAGTGGTCGAGGTTGACCGCATCAGTGGCGCTCGAGGGGTACGGGCAATCCTTTCAGACAACAGTGATGGTGCTCGGCAAGCCGCAGAGTATTTGCTCGGTTTGGGACACTCGAGTTTTGGGGTAATCGCAGGCGATACCAAAATTACTTCGGGGCGCGAGCGTTTGCAGGGTTTTGAGGAGGAATTAAACCGCCACAACATCATACTTGAAGCCAACAGAGTTGTGCGAAGTCCAAATACAGATGCCAGTGGTTATGTCGCCTTTCTCGAGCTGTTCGATCAACCCAACTCACCAAAAGCGGTTTTTGTTTGTAACTTTCAAATGATGGGCGGCGTGCTTCGGGCGGTGCGCAAATTGGGTTTGCGGGTCCCCAAAGATCTGTCGTTGATTGGCTTTGACGATTCGACCTGGGCAAGCGTGGTTGACCCACCGATCACGGTAATCGCGCAACAAGCCTACGAACTCGGTAGAATGGCAGCACAAATGATATTGGATTCGATTGAAGGTAAAACAATCAAACTCGGCGTGACCAGACTCCAAACCAAATTGATCGAGCGCGAATCCTGTGCTCGAGTCCCCATGCCAACGGGGAAACGATGAATCACCCTCAAGCCAGAGATGCTGGTCTGCCAATGCACCTTTACATTGACAGTGCCGATCTTAACTTGCTCGAGGAATTTTTAACATCGCCAGTCGTGTACGGCGTCACCACCAACCCCAGCATTTTAAAACGCGACGGTGTGACAAGATCAGGTCTGCCCAAATTTGTGGGGCAAGTTTTTGAATTTGGCGCTCGAGTCGTGCAGGTTCAGGTTTGGCGGCAAGATGCTGCTGGCATGGTTTCCGACGCGCTCGAGTTTTTAACCTACGGCAAACCTGGCGCAATTGTAGCCAAAATTCCTGCCACCACGGAGGGCTTGAAAGCCGCCGCGAAACTTGCCGGCGACGGCATTCCCGTGACGCTGACGGCAGCCTATGCACTCGAGCAGGCGCTTTGGGCAACGCAACTGGGTGTGGCGTATGTTGCGCCGTACCTTGGCAGACTCGAGGATGCGGGACATGATGGTCTTGGTTTGATTGCCAAAATGCAAGACTTGATCGCTCGAAACCCGAACAACAAAACCCGCTTGCTGGTCGCCAGCATCCGCTCGAGACGGGCGTTTCTGGCGCTTTTGGAGCTTGGCGTGGGCAGCATCACCGTGCCGCCAAGTTTGTTACCAAAATTGTTTGACCACTTTGAAACACTGGCGGCTGAACAAAGCTTTTTAAACGATGCACAAGAAATTCAAGATTAGTTTTTAGGAGCGTAAAGATGAAAATTGCAATTTTAGGCGAAGCATTGATCGATTTTAAAAGCACGGGCGAACTTGCATTTCAGGGTTTTGTTGGCGGCTCGAGTTTGAACGTTGCCACCGCAAGCTCGAGGCTTGGGCAAGCGACCACTTTTCTAACCCAGATCAGCAGCGATTTGTTCGGCGCCAGGCTCAAAGATCACATGGTTCAAAACCAGATTGACACAACCCATGTGCTGGAAACAGACGCCCCCAGCACCCTGGCATTTGTCGAAGAACGCGGTGGTCAAGCGCACTACTCCTTTATGGGGAATGGCGCAGCCGATACCTTGTACAATCCTCAACCGCGCCCAGTTTTGCCCGCCAGCGTTTTGTTCATGCAGTTTGGGTCGATCAGTCTGCTGACCGAACCAACCAGCTCGAGCATTGCCGAAATTGTTGCCAACCACCGCAAAGGGATGACCGTGGTTTTTGATCCCAATTGCCGTCCATCTTTGACCCCAGATTTGGCGGGTTACAAGCTCAAACTGGGGGCTTGGTTAGAACTGGCGCATCTGGTGAAAGTTTCAGATCAGGATTTAAGCTGGCTCGAGCCTGATAAAACGCTGTCAGCGGTCGCAAACGAATGGCTGTCCAAAGGTCCAAAAGCGGTGATCATCACCAAGGGTGAGCACGGCAGCGTTTTATTTAGAGCTGGCAAACCGAACCTCGAGATCGAAACGCCAAAAGTGAGGGTGATTGATACTGTGGGCGCAGGCGATACGTTTACGGCTGGTTTGATGGTCGGGCTGCTCGAGCATGGGCATACCAATTCGGATTTGCTTGAAACATACAGCGATGAAACTTGGCTGGCGGTCATGCAATTTGCCGCCGTCAGCGCCGCCATCAATTGCACCCGAGCGGGCGCAAATCCGCCAACTCGAAGCGATGTCGAACAGTTTCAACATCAGTGATCAAAACGGGGGCTAGCATGAGCTGGGAATCAACCATTCATTTACACAAAGCCCAGTTCTTGGATCTCGAGAAACCACTGGCTGAACTGGGTC
>JAYTKL010000339.1:0-13914 GCA_043730305.1 Deinococcales bacterium
CAACGATCTTTAGAACACGTTGAAAATCCTCAAACTGTTCAGTCTTTACGAGAGGAATTTGGTCTTGTCGAATAAACCTAAACCCGAACGACTGGCGGTCTTCTTACCCGAGTTTCGAGCGGATTTAAGTTTTTTTATCGAAGTAGACCGCAAACTCGCCTTACGAATCATGCGCTTGGTAGCAGAAACCCTGCGTGATCCGTTTGATGGAATAGGTAAACCTGAACCACTCAAGTATCTTGCTCCAAATACTTGGTCAAGACGTATTACGGACGAGCACCGCCTTGTTTATATCGTTTACGATAAACGAATTGACTTCTTAGCCGCAAGGTATCACTACACATGAAACTCGAGATTCGAGCCGCTTTAAGAGCCGATTACCCAAGCATTAGCGAAATTCACAATGCAACTTGGACGAATCATCCTGTGGCTGCCAGTGAACTCGAGCGTGTGGATTCCAAACGCACAGAACAGAATTTTATCGAACGTTTCATGCTCGAGTTTGAAGGCGAAAGTGTTGGTGAGGCTTCGTTTCAACTTTTGAGGGATTATGATTTTGTGCTCGAGTTAAACGTGTTACCAGCCTTTCAAGCCATCGGTTTTGGCACTGCGTTTTACGCGTTTCTCGAGGCAGAATTGGAGCAACATCAAGCAAAAAGTGTGTTTTGCAAATTGTACGAAAGTCATCCGTTCGCCCTACAATTTTTTGAAACTCGAGGTTTTCAAGAAGGGGCGCGGTTGTACCATCAGTGTTTGAAACTTGCAGGGTTTAGCTTTGATACCGAGTCTGTCATACAGAATTTAACCGCGAATGGTTACAGTTTCCGAAGTTTTGCCGATTTGGAATCTGACCCAAACAGTGAGCAAAAATTGCGTGATTTGTACAATCAAACCGATGCTGATGTCCCTCGAGTTCAAGATTTTGAACCAAGCAGCGTTGAAGAATTTAAAACCAAAGTCCTCGAGAATCCCAGGTTCTTAAAAGCGGCTTGTTTTATCGCCATCAAAAACGATAAATGGGTTGGTGTGAGTTTGCATCGCGTGCGACCAGACAAAACCCAACTTCACACGGGCATGACGGGCGTGTTGCGCGAACACCGAGGGCAAAACTTGGCACTTGCTTTAAAACTTGCTGCCATTGATTACGCCATTCAAAATGGTTTTACCGAGCTTCACTCGAACAATGCCAGCACCAATACTCCGATGCTGGCAGTCAACAAAAAACTTGGTTTTGAACGATCACCCGCGCAAATTCAACTCGAGAAGCGCTTTAACCGAATTTAACGAACATTGGTGGTTGCACGCCAATCATGCGTGCCATCGTCCAAAGTTGTCCTTTGTGGTGTGCTTCGTGCTCACGGGCGAAATCGAGCAATTTGTAAACTGGCATTTTCATGCCGCCAAATGCTTCAACCACGGCACTCAATTGTTCGCTCGAGAGTTGCGAAACCGTGTCGGTTAAATTCTGTCCAGCACCTTCCAAAGCGGCTCGAGCGCTGGCAAGATCGGTGGCTGGTTCTGGACTGACTGGTTTTTCGCCCTTCATCATGGCAAGTAAGCGCACGTTGGTTGCTGCCAAGTGATTGGTCAGTTCGATAAAACTTTTCCCACCGTCCCAAGCGGCAAACGTGCCTTTGTCCTCTGGAATTTGTCCCAGAAGCTCGAGCATTGGGAATCGGTGCATCTGTAAAGCCTGGGCGTATTCTTGAGCTGAGTATGGCATAAAGTTCTCCTTTTTTGAGTACGGGTGATTTTACCGTGGCATGATTTGAATTGTAGTGATTTGAGTCGCGTTTGCGCTCGAGTTTCCAGACTTGGCTGTACAATCAAAGTCATGAAATTATTGAAAGTGTTAACGGTGATGCTTCTGTCAACTTCGATTGCTTCGGCTGCCAACTTGGATGGCGTTTACGTCGGAACGCTTGGCAAAACTGGTATTGCTTTAAAACTCGAGACGGACAAAAATTCGTTGGTGACGGGAAGTTATTACTACCGAAATCATGCGGTAGACATTCGTTTAGAGGGCAAAGTTAGTAAATCCGTGGTCAACCTTTCCGAGTTTGAATCCGATCGCAGGGGCGTGACCGCAAAACTGTCGTTGAAAAGTGCTGGCAACACGTTTACAGGCAACTGGACATCGGTCAAGCAACCCAAAAAACCCTTAGCCATCCGTTTACACCGCGTCAACGCCAAAGATTTAAGCAGTATCAAACTGCCCAGCACGACCTTGTTAAACAAATGGAAACTCGAGCATCCTTTTGATTACTTGCGGTTTGACACGCCCGCCAAACTGGTCAGGAGCGAAACTGTGAACGGTAAAAAAGTGCAGTGGTGGCTCGAGCCAAAATCAAAAATAGAGTTTTTAAGATTGCCAAGTGAAAGCAAAACCGTGAATGATGTTTTGATCGACGCGCATTACAACACTGCCATTGCAGATTTGGAATGCTTGAGTTCTGGCAATGGCGAGTATTCGTTCACTCCAAAAGTCATGCTTTACTCGAAACGCATCCTGAGTGTTTCGGCAAGTGTTTACTATTACTGCGGTGGCGCTCATCCTGACAACGGCGCAGAAAATCTGAATCTTGACCTGAGCACAGGCAAAGATTTGCAAATTGAAGACGTGTACCGTTTTGTACCAATTCCAGAAGGTTTAAAAATTGACCCAAGCGATTACTCTGAAGCTTACGGCAAGTACCAGGAAACTCGAGGTGCAGCCATCAAGAAATTGCTTCTAACAGAGTTTGGCACGTTCACCAAAGCACTTGGCACAGACGTTGACAAAGAATGCTCGAGTCTTTACGACGATGAAAGCTTCTCGTATTTCAGTTGGTATTTGACCAGCAGAGGCGTGGTGATCCAATCGGATTTTCCGCATGTTGCCGCCGCTTGCGAAAGCGAATTTGAACTGCCTTACGCCAGCCTGACGCAGTACCTATCCCCGAACAGTCCGTTAAAATAAACCAGTCAATAAGCCAAGCAACCGATGCACGAAGCTCGAGTGTCGTGCTGAAATAGTTTAAAAGGAGTTTCATGACATTACCCATTGTTCAACTGAACGGCTCGAGTTTTGATCAAGGTGTTCAACACGGGACGAACCTCAAGACCCGCATTGGTGAAAACCTCGAGATTTACTTTGATCGCTTCCTTCGTGAAGCACACCTTCAGCGCCATGAGGTGCTTGAACGCGCCGCGAAAATGCTTGAGGTCATCAAACGTTTAAACCTCGAGTATTTTGAGGGAATGCGCGGCATAGCGCAGGGTTCTGGTTTTGATTTGCTCGAGATTGCCGCTTTAAACGTGCGCTACGAGATTTTGTACTATCAATTCGGCGAGGTTGCCCTCGAGGAACACGGACTTGCGCCTCGAGAGCGCGTGGTTGACGGCTGCACCGCCTTTGCCGTGCTGCCTGAAGCGTCAAGCAACCATCAGCTTTTAATCGGGCAAAACTGGGATTGGATTCCAGACGTGAAAGGTGCAATTCTGCACACCAAACACGATGACGGACTCGAGACGCTTGCCTTCACCGAAGCCGGAATTTTTGGCGGCAAACTTGGACTCAACTCCTTTGGCGTGGGATTGTGCATCAACGGCATCACCAGCATGGACGACGACTGGGCGCGACCCGTCCGACCTGTTCACGTTCGCTGCTACGAGATTCTAAAATCTCGAGAATTCTCTAAAGCCGTGGCAATAGTGACCGAAGAAGCTAGGGCGTGCAGTGTCAATTTACTGGTGGCTCAAGCCCCAAACATGGCAGTGGATTTAGAAGCCGCACCAAACGGCGTGCGTCAAGTTTCTTGCAGTTTGGGAACAATGTCGCACACCAATCATTTTCTGAACCCAGTTGAAATGGGCGTGATCGAACCACCGAGTGAGCGCCGTGACAACTCGAGGCACAGACAAGCCCGCATGACGCACTTATTAGAATCCAAACGCCCAATCTCGCTCGAGGATTTACAAACTTTCTTGCGTGACCGCGACGGCGGGGCAGATGGTATTTGTCGTTACCCCAATTTTGACGACCCACCAGAAGAACATTACGTGACCGTGACCGCTGTGGTCATGAACCTCGAGACGCGGGAGATGTGGATTACGGACGGACAGCCAGACGTGAATCCGTTCGTACATGTCAAACTCGAGGTTTGATTTGCAATCAAAATAAGCAATTGCTATTTCTGCTCTCATCCCCAACCCTTCTTGCCCTTAAAGCAGCACCTTCGGGCTTGGGCGCTTCTCTCAACATCGAGAGAAGGGAGTTCAATTTATTTCTCGAGAGGTTAAAATATCGTGTTCCAAACCCTCTTTCGCTTGCGAGAGAGGGTGACGAGCCTAAGCGAGTCGGGTGAGAGTTTTATTCAGGCATTCTCTCGAGCGGTTTGGCATTGCCATACACGGGCGCTGTGCCTGGTGTTGTCGCCGCCCAACGCGCCGCATTTTCAAGCACTTTTTGAATCTCGAGATTATGGTACGTCGGGTAGGTTTCATGCCCTGGGCGGAAGTAAAAAATTCGTCCAAGCCCGCGTTTAAAGGTTGCACCCGAGCGAAAAACTTCACCACCAGAAAACCAAGAGACAAACACGAGTTCTTCGGGTTGAGGAATATCAAAATGCTCGCCGTACATCTCTTCACTCTCGAGCACGATTTGCTCACCCAGACCCGCCGCAATCGGATGTCCTGGTGCGACAACCCACAGGCGTTCGCGGTCGTTGGCTTCGCGCCATTTCAGGTCGCAGGTTGTTCCCATTAAGGTTTTAAAAATTTTCGAGAAATGCCCCGAATGCAAAACCACCAAACCCATGCCTTGCAACACTCGAGCTTTGACACGCTCGACAATCTCGTCCGAAACCTCATCGTGCGCCATGTGACCCCACCAGAACAGCACATCGGTTTTACTGAGCACAGATATGGTTAAACCGTGTTCGGCTTCGTCGAGAGTTGCCGTGGTGACGTTAAAACCCGCCGCCGCGAGTGGCTTGGCGATGGCGTTGTGAATACCGTCTGGGTAAATCGCAATGACTTTTTCGTTTTTCTTCTCGTGACGAAATTCGTTCCAAACCGTAATGTTTAAGCTCATGATGGTAGTTTAAGCGTTTAACAGTTTGAAGTAAATCACCGTCGCCTGAAACTCGCCGAGTTCGTTGGTGACAAACGCGGGAATCAAACCAGAAATTTGAAATCCAAGCGATTGATACAAGTTATTTGAAGGATCACCTTCCCTGGTATCAAGCACCAAGGTCGTGCGATTGATTTCTCGAGCAACCCGTAATAGTTCCAGCATTAAAGCCCTTGCCACACCACGCCGCCGCGCTTTTTGATGCACCAACAACTTGCACACCTCGGCACGGTGAAGCGCGTTGGTTTTGCTGGCAAGCTCGAGTTGAATTGTGCCAACCACACCCAAGTCTGCATCTCGAGCAATCCAGAGCAACACGTTTTCGCTTTTAACTTTCTCGAGAACACCAGCCCAGTACGCTCGAGCGTCCGAATCTGAAAACGGTGGCAGATAGCCGATGCTCGCACCAGAATTGATGCTGTCCTGCAAGATTTCAACCAGCGCAGGAAGATGCTCGAGACTGGTGGAAGCGTTTAAAAGTTCGATTGAGATTTGGTTTTGAGGCTCGAGATTCATGAGGGATTTTAACGTAAGGAATTGAGATTCAATAAATTTCCAATTTCGTGGGAAGGGTGAACACAAGGTTCACCCCTACAGGACAATATTTTTTCGTAGGGGCGCTGCTTGCTGCGCCTTGCATTTATGTATTTTATTTCAGGACAAATCCAAAGTAAAATCTTGATAAGCAAACTCGAGCGTCAAAAGTTAAACTTATCCTTGAGGTATGTCAATTATGACCAACATCGGTTTTACAAAAGAAGAACGAAAACTCATTGAAACCTATGCCAATGATCGAAGCAAACGAAGCACCAGTCTTGGTTTTTATGCCTTGGTGATCGTTCCTGTTATCATTTATGGTGTGCTTGGTGTCATCAGACGCGATTTTTTACCACTTTTGGCTTCGCTGATTGGATTACTTCTTTTCGTTTACTGGCGATTGTCTCAGGAGTTGCGCGTATTTGAAATCCATAAGTCTGTGTTTCAAAAAGTGCTTCATCACGAAATAACAATGGAGGCAACCTCGCCAACATACAGAATGAAAATGAAGAACACTGACATGCAAAATCAACTGCCTTTCGATGAAGAACTTGCCACTTCATATGTTGGTAAATACGTCCTGGTTGGTCTTACCTATCAAGATCATCTTGGCAATGAAACGAAGCAAGAACAAATGCACGGCATCATTGAATCGGCTTCGAGGGATGGACTTCAGATATCTTTGCGCGGTACTCGAGCAGGCACAACCTGGAATTCGCCACCGCTTCTTGATGCAATTCGACCTGCAAAGCCTGGAAATTACACCCTCAATTCAACAAACGAAACCATTGAAAATCCCGACCTGCTTTGTACTTGGCTTATTACTGTTCCAAATCCAACAAAACCTAAACCGTCTTAACGCCACTCGAGCATCAAAAAACTTAAAGAGGCTACATCATGTGCCGTAACATCAAACCCTTGTTCAACTTCCAACCCGCCGCCTCGAGTGACGAAATCGAAGCGGCGGCATTGCAATTCGTGCGAAAAATCAGTGGTTTTACAAAACCTTCCAAAGCCAACGAGGCGGCGTTTGAATTGGCGGTGGCGCAAACCGCAGCCGTTGCCAAAACCTTGTTGGATTCGCTGGTGACGAATGCCGAACCCAAAGACAGGGCGCTCGAAATTGCGAAATTGCGGCAAAAGGCAGCAATTCGGTTTCGGGGGCAACGTCAAGAAGTCAACTCGAGTGGTGTTTGAAACTCGAGTTTAAACGGCGGAAAGTCCTCCGTCGGCAAGGTAAACCGCGCCCGTCACCAAACTGGCGGCGTCGGATGCCAGAAACGCGATGACTTCGGCAATTTCGGCTGGTTGTCCGTAACGCCGTAAGGGAATCATGCGTTCAAAGTTGGCGCGTACCACTTCGCCCTCCCCTGGTTTCAGGCTGTCGTCAAAGCCGCGCATCATGCTCGAGTCGAGCGGTCCTGGGTTGACGCTGTTGACCCGAATGCCCTTGCGTGACCATTCGGCTGCGCCACCCCTGGTTAAACCGATCACGGCGTGTTTGCTGGCGTTGTAGGCGATCATGCCTGGTGCGCCGATGACCCCTGCGACGCTCGAGATGTTGACGATGCTGGCACTAACGGGTTGTGACTCGAGCATCAGGGGAATGGCGTGTTTCATGCCGAGGAAAACACCTGTGACGTTGATGTTCATGACTTGCTGAAACGACTCGAGTGGGTAGTTGGG
This sequence comes from Deinococcales bacterium, assembly GCA_043730305.1. Lineage (GTDB taxonomy): Bacteria > Deinococcota > Deinococci > Deinococcales > JAAFIG01 > JANXTZ01. Next base: position 7,337 of record JAYTKL010000339.1, read on the forward strand.
AATGCTGGCGGGAACGCCGCCAATGCCGGCGTTGTTGACCAGTGCATGTAAATTTCCAAAATGCGTTTTGGTGTTTTCGATCACGCGAATCCAGTCACTCTCGAGGCTGACATCGTGGGCGAGGGTTAACACTTTCGCGTTGTTCGTTTCGAGTTCGGTTTTTAAGACTTGCAGTGACTCGAGTTTTAAATCTGTCAAAACCAAATTTGCACCCCTGGAAGCCATTAAACGTGCGGTTGCCGAGCCGATCTCCCCTGCCGCACCAGTAATCAGCACGACTTTGCTGGTCAGTTGAATCATGTTTTCCTCCGTGCCTCGAGTGTATCAGGATAAAGTGATTTCATGATTCTGGAAACGCTGCGACTTTTTTTGATTCACCCACCGCTCGAGGTCATGAAAACACGACTTGTGAAAGATCATTTCACGGCGTTTATTGCCGACCTGAATCTCGAGATTACTTTCCCGCCCGAGTACCCTGGTGATGCGCTTGGCTTTTTTGAATCCTGGGTGGTTTGGGTTGAAACCAACGGACACCCAATCAATCAAGCTGGCGGTTGTGTGATTCACAAGCTCGAGCGTCTGGCGATTGGGCAGATTGGTTTTAAAGGTCAACCTGACACGGATGGCAGTGTCGAGATTGGGTATGGTTTGAACGCCACACATCACAATTTGGGTTATGGCAGCGAAGCGGTTGGTGCGCTGGTGAATTGGGCGCTCGAGTCTGGGTTTGCAAAACGTGTGAGCGCCGCAACTTTGATGACAAATCTGGCTTCAAATCGGCTGCTCGAGAAACTTGATTTTGTGCGGGTTGGGACGCGGTTCGATGCTGAAGAGGCTGGGGATTTGATCTTGTGGGAACGGATTTGAAATTGATGGCTTCAACCTTTGAGCAATTACAGTGCTGAAGTCTTCCATGTCATGGAGACATAATGAGGTAGGCTTTTGAAGCAATCAACATTTAGAAAAATGCTCGAGGGGGCAATATGAAATTACTCAGCAAAATAACGGTTTTACTTGGTTTAGCGATCCTAACCAACACTGCTCAGGCAAACACGCTTTTTACACTACCAAACGAGTTGAGTACGCTCGCACCAAAAAAACTCGAGCTTCAACAGGCAGCTCCTAACTCCTGGACGATTCTGGTGTACTTGCACGGCGACAACAACCTTGAAGGCTCGAGCTTGGAAGACCTTCAAGAAATGCAAGCGATTGGTTCAAAACAAGGTTTTAACATTGTCGTGCAGTGGGATCGTACGTCGGTGGCGGGTGGCATTCGTGGCGTGGTGAAAAAAGGCAATTTGGAAGTCAGGCAAAAACTTCCAGAACAAAATTCTGACGATCCAAAAGTGCTCTCGAGCTTTTTGCAATGGGGCGTCCGCAGCTTTCCGGCGCAACGTTACGGCGTGATCATGTGGGATCACGGCGGTCAGTGGGACGGTGGCTTTGGCGGCGACGAATCGAACGGCGAGAGCGGAATGAATATTTTTGACATGAGAGGCGCGATTCAGTCGGCAATGGTTTCAACTGGCGTCAAAAAATTGGACTTTCTGGCGTTTGACACGTGCCTCATGGGTGGTCTCGAGGTGCTGGGACAATTTGCAGATTTGACCAAACTCTATATTGCCGATCCCGAAATTGATTACGGCGCGGGTTGGGATTACAACGCGGCGCTGGGTTATTTGCAAAAAAATCCTGGCATCAACGTGCTCGAGTTTGGCAAGCGTGAGGTTTCCACCTGGGCGGCGCACCACAACGAAGACGAAGCCGATTTGCGTTACCGCGCCCATGCGGCGTATGACACCACGCAATTTGGCAATGTCTTGAGCGCCGTGAAAACCTTGAACATCAGTTTGCAATCCGCTTGGAACAACGAATCGGAAGTGCTCTCGAGCTTACGATCCAAAGTCACCGAGTACAGCATTTCTCCCGAAGAACCCAAAGCCCCGCGTCCTTACGTGGATTTGGGCGACATGGCAGGTTTATTTTTAGCAAAATCCTCGAGCGGCGACGTGCGAAACGCGGCAAAGAATGTGATGGCGAGCATTGACAAGATGGTGGTGGCAAAGACACTTGGGCAAAGCAACAAGAGTGCGCGGGCTTTGAGCGTTTGGATGCCCGCCGACCGCAGCAAACTGCCCGATGAAAACACGATGCTGGCGTACAACAAGCTCGGCTCGAGCGTGGGCAGCGGTTGGGACGATTTCTTAACGTTGTGGTTCGGTGAGGTTGAGAACAACAAGGACGCGCCAACCCTCGAGATTACCGACACGCAAAACGATGTCAATCCGACCGAGAAAGTGCCGACGCTGATTTCGTTTAAAGTTGCGGACAAGGACTTGGAAGCCGTCTACGCCTCGGTGGGGCGTTCGGTGAACGACAGCGTGTTCAATTTGTATGGTGATTTATTTTACGAAGCTGCCGACCCTGGCGAGTATGACACCACTTGGGATGGTCGTTTGGTGTACGTGACCGACGGCAAGAACCGCAGTTTGTTCCCAGGTTTTTACCAGGAAACCGACGATGTGGTTTTAACTGCCAGCGCCTTGTACACCGCACCAGGCGACACAGAAGCCCAAGATGTGATTATCCAACTCGATTCCGAAAGCATGGAATTTATTAGCGCCCTGGACGATTCTGGAACTTCACCTCGAGAGATGGACTTGCTGGCGGGCGGCAAGCTCGAGTTTGAATTCTTGCAAATTGATGACACCAAAGACGATTACACGTATGCCAAAACTGGCATCAAGCTTGTTGTGCCAAAAGGTGGTGTGACAAAACTGAAAGCCGGTTTCGCTAAAGTACCTGCTGGGGCGTACAGCGTTTTGGTTGGCGCAACCGACTGGGCGGGCAATGAAACGCTCGAGGATGTCAGCGTTGACATGAAATAGGGTGGACATGAAGTAAAAGCTTGCTCGAGCCTCGAAGGGAACAGTCTGAATGGAAGTCAAAAAAGAATCTGTGGTCTGGTTGATTGTCTCTCAAGTGATTGGTGTTCTGGCACTTTTTCCGTGGTTGCTTGCCATCGGTGGGGCTTCGTTGGCGGCGGCACTTGGCACTTCGGGCAGGACTTTACTGGCAAACATCTTTTTTCTGGTTGCCAGTTATCCTCTGGTGTTGCTGGTTTGCATCATTGCCACCTGGATTTTATGGCGGCAACAAAAGCATAAAACCGCAAATATCGTGACTTCAATTCCGATGATTTACGTTGTGCCTGGTCTGATTGGCTTGATTTACTTAATGTCTACCTAATTTGTTGTGTTGCGCTCGAGTTTTCCAATGGTCTGAGTGACGGTAAAAAAGTTTTTTGTTGGGGGCGCATGGCAATGCGCCCTTTTTTGAACTTGACAAACCGTCTGACCAGACGGTATCTTAAACCGTCTGACTGGACGGTATATTTATGGCAAAAAAATCACCCATCGAAACCAAAGAAAAACTGCTGCAAGCCGCCGCCCAAATCGTCATCGCGCATGGAAACACGCAATTTACGCTCGAGCAAGTGGCAATGGAAGCACACGTCAGTAAAGGCGGTTTGCTGCATCACTTCCCCACCAAACTCGAGCTTTTAAGCGCTTTGATGACCCAACTGACCCAGACTTTTGAAATGCGCTTGCAAGCAGCGCTCGAGGCAGAACCCAAACGCAAACGCGGGCGCTTTGCCAGGGCGTACATTCGCGCCAGTTTTGAACCTGAACCTGACGAACTCGAACTTAGCAGTGCGCTGGCACAAGTCATCATCAGTTATCCAGAGTTGATCGAACAACTGCGTCAAGAGTTCGCTTTTATCGAAAAAAAATTTGCCATAGACGGTCTAAGTGATGCTCGAGCCACCCTGATTCGGCTGGCGTGTGATGGACTCTGGTTTTCAGAATTGCTGGGTGTTGAACTGATCGAAGAACCGCGTCGCTCGGGCTTGCTTTCCGAATTGTTGGAGTTGAGCAAATGAGCAGCCTGAAAGCATATTTTTGGTTCACGGATTTGGGGTTTATCGTGTACTGGTTGATTACGGCGCTGCATTTGATTCCAGCACCGTACTTGTTTCAGGATTACACCAACCCCATTTTGACCGCCTGGAATTGGTCGTTCTTACCACTCGACCTGTTGGTCAGTGCCAGTGGTTTCGCTGCACTTTGGGCGTTTCAACACAAGCTCGAGCAATGGCGCTCTTTTGCCTTGATTTCACTGGTTTTAACATTCAGTTCTGGGTTAAACGCCATTGCTTTCTGGGTCATCCGAGGTGATTTTGACCCGACTTGGTGGATTCCAAACCTTTACTTGATGCTGTACCCCTTATTTTTCTTATCAAAACTCTTCAAACTCGAGGTCAGATCATGAATCCCAGCACCACTTCAGCACTGACCATTGACCCCTCGAGCAACTGGCAACCGCGCTTTTGGAGCATCTGGCTTGGGCAGGCGCTATCGTTGGTCGGCAGCAGCCTAACGCAATTTGTGCTGCTGTGGTGGATTACCAGCACCACCAACTCTGCCAGTGCGCTTGCCATTGCTGGGGTCATGGCATTGCTGCCACAAGCCCTGCTGGGACCCCTCGGCGGCACGCTGGCTGACCGACTGCCGCGCCGCACCATCATGATGGTAACTGATGGCATCACAGCGCTGTGCATGATCGTGCTGGTGTTGTTGTTCTCGAGCAACACCGTGCAAATCTGGCACATTTACACGCTGATGTTCATTCGCAGCAGTATGCAAGCCTTCCAAAGCCCTGCCGCCGTCGCCAGCACCGCCAACCTCGTGCCGCAATCCTGGCTGCCTCGAGTGGCTGGTTTAAACCAGAGTTTGCAGGGCATCATGACCATTGCCGCCGCGCCATTGGGTGCACTGGCGCTGGCGTGGTTGCCATTTCAGGGCGCTTTGATGATCGATGTTATCACCGCCATTTTGGGCATTGCGCCACTGCTGGTTTATGCCATTCCACAACCCAAAGAAACCCAGAACAAAACCTCGAGCGTCTGGACTGATTTTAAAGAAGGTGTGCGTTTTGTCGCCAAGGATCAGGGTTTATTGACCTTGTACGGTATTTTGGGTTTGGTCATTTTGACCTTAATGCCAACCTTTTCGTTAACACCTTTGCTGGTCAAACAACACTTTGGTTTGGGGGTCAATCAAGTCGCTTTGATGGAAGGTATTTCTGGGGTCGGCATGATTGTGGGCGGTATTTTGATTAGCATTTTTCCAGGCAAACGCCCAATTTTGGTGTTGCTGCTTTCATTCGCGGTTTCGTGCGGTACAATTGCGCTGACTGCACTGGCTGGCAGCAACGCGTTCTGGCTGGCAATTGTTTGGTGGACGGTCAGCGGTTTAACCTTTTCCATCGGCAACGCCCCGATGACAGCCGTGCTGCAAACCGTTGTGCCAAACCACATGCAGGGACGCGTGCTGTCGCTGCTCAGCACCATCATGGGCTTGGCTGGACCCGTTGGGTTGGCGATTGCCGCACCGCTCGGCGAAGCGTTTGGCGTGCGCAGCGTGTTCATTGGCGGCGGGATTCTGTCAACGTTGGTGTGCTTGATCGCTTTAACCTCGAGCGCCTTGTGGAAACTCGAGAAAGCCACAATTGCGGGGCAATCTTTGCAAACCAAACTCGAGCCAGAAAGAGTTGTTTAACCTCGAGAATTTGCCTTGTGCTCGAGCGTTTTGAAGGCTTGAAAATTCTCTGTGGCTGATTGCCCGCAATGAAAGTCTTGCAAAACCAAAATAGAATTGCAGGTTCGAGGGGTTTTTAAAGCCTAAATTCAAAACACCATCACCAACGCTGTATGCCTCGAGTAATCATAAAAATACGCTGTGATGCACGGTGTATTTTGGGTTGCACATTCGCTATTGACAATCTGCCCGTTGGTGTGGCAAACTACCAAAACGCCTATGTAATCGTTTGCAGTAATCAAGCCGCAAGAAGTCATCATATTTCATCACATCTCGAGCTATGCAAGTCAGAGACACGCTTTACTTGAATCTGAAAGGATGTAATCGTTTTCACATGATCGGACTCGAGGCGGTGGCAAAACTGGCGCAGGTTTCTTCGGCAACGGCATCGCGGGCGCTTTCACGCCCCGACAAGGTTGCGCTCGAGACTCGAACACGTGTATTGCAAGCCGCAGAGGAACTTGGTTATCAACCAAACCATCTGGCAAGCGGTTTACGCAAAGGCAAAAGCCGTACCATCGGCGTGATTATTTCCGATATCCTTAACCCTGTTCAAGCCATGCTCGCCAAAGGCATTCAAGATGCCGCGACCAAAAGCGATTACACCGTGTTCTTGTTTAATTCCGATGAAGAAGCCGACAAAGAACGTCGCGCACTCGAGAGTCTGCGTGGACACATGCCACAAGGTTTAATTATTGTGCCAACACCTGGCGCGAAAACCAACCTGAAACTTGTTCCGAACTTACCAACCATCGAACTGGATCGTGCCAGTGGTCTTAAAAATGCACACACCGTCATGGTGGACAATATTGGCGGCACAACAACTGCCATCAACCACCTGATTTCGTTGGGTCACAAACGCATCGCCATGATCGTCGGGGACTTTGCCATTTCAACCGCCGTCGAACGACACCAAGG
>JAYTKL010000340.1:0-16820 GCA_043730305.1 Deinococcales bacterium
AGGCAACCAGAAGAAAAGCAATGGCAGAAAATCGTAGCATCAGCGCAAGATCAGCATATCATCCAGCAAAATCGGAAGGCTCACCACGAAATCCTCGAGTTTATCGCCTTCTTGGTACAAAATATTCACTGCACCATGCTCGAAGACACTGACTGGGGTTTTGATGGTGGCATCACATTTTGTCACAAATTAACTGCAAAATATGCTAAAATGCAGTTAATTTGTGACACACCTTTCCCCTCTGCTTGAATACTTGCTTGAAACCCACGGGGGTATCTTCACCGTGCAGCAAGCCACTCAACACGGTGTCAGCCGTCAAACCTTGGTTCGTGCTACCAAATCGAGAACACTCGAGCGGGTACAACGCGGGGTGTACCGTCAAATTGATGCACCAATTCAAGCTTTTGAAACACTGCTCGAAGTTCAACTTCGTATTCCTTTCGCGGTGATTTGCCAAAAAAGCGCTTTGGCGTTCCATGACCTCACCACATTCATTCCTAAGATCGTTGAAATCAGTGTGCCTCGAGAACGGAAAATTCCAAAACTCGAGTACCCAAAGGTCAAGGTGTACTTTGAAAACAACAATATTTTTCAATTTGGGATCGAAGTCCATGAACTTCGCGGTCAATCGTTACGGGTTTACAGTCCTGAAAAAACCCTGATGGATTTATTGCGTCGTAAACAAGAAACGCTTTTCGTTGAGGGCGTGAAGCGCTATCTATTGCGACCAAACCGTAATTTGCTGACCCTGCTAGAAGCGGCTCGAGTTTGTCGTCTTGAGGCTCGAATCATGGATTTATTGCGGGTGGAGGGATTCAATGCCGGAGTCTAATCAGAAAACTAGCGCTGCCAGCATCCTGGCACGCCTCAGAAACCATGCTCGAGCCACGGGCTACCCCGCCGAGCAAATGTTACTGCTCCACCTTTCCGAGCGTTTCTTGGCACGATTGGCAGTAAGTCTGTGGCAAGACCACTTGATCTTAAAGGGCGGCTTAAATCTCTACAGCCGATACCGTGAACTGGCACGACCAACCAAAGACATTGACCTGGCAGCGCTACGCCTGCCCGACACACCCGATGAGATCGGTAACGTGATTCGCGCCATTGCACTGCTCGAGTTGGACGATGGTGTGACCTTCGATGGTACGAACCTGACCACTGAATTGATTCTCGAGGATGCAAAGTACAACGGTGTGCGCGTCTGGTTGGTGGGCGGTTTGCGTGATTCCAAAGCCAGATCCACCCTGCAATTCGACATCAGTTTTGGCAATGCCATTACGCCAGCACCAGCGATCTTGCATTTCCCTAACGCTCTTGGACTGGTTGATACCAAAGTTTGGGGCTATCCACTCGAGACGGTGATGGCAGAAAAACTTGCCGCGATGATTGAACTTGGCGCGACCACCACACGCTTGAAGGATTTTTACGACCTCTATCAGATTGTGCAACATGGGGAATTGGATTTGTCCATACTGCACAATGCTTTGCAACAAACCTTTTCACGTCGTGGAACAACACTAGAAGGTTGTGTTGAGATTCTCGAGCGATTAGTCCAAGAATCTCGTTTGCAAACCGATTGGGGTAAATTCTTGGAAAACAACGATCTGAACGCACCATTGACGCTATCAGTTGTTATGATGCCTGTCCTTAAGGTACTGATAAAAGCGCTCGAGGATTGACCATGGGAGAAACTCGAGCTTTTCGCCCCAGCACTCGGACTTTTCTTCGCAACCTCACCCGAGTAAATCATGCTGTACGAATTTGGCAGCACTCTTAATGGTGTAACACTCACTCGAGTTTGAACAGGACGGCTCGAGAGACCACTTGCACCGCTTGCGACGCTGACTTGGTTCAGTAACGCTCGAGAGATGACATCAGACCTGGGACTGGTTGACGGGTATATTTTGAGGGTTGCCGTGAACTCGAGAATCTGGGATTGAGGGCGGCAATCTCGAGCGAGTGCAGGAGATACGAAGAAGAACAGCATGATTAAAATGCTAAGGAATTTCGAGAAGCGAAGAATTTCCATGGTCTATTTTAGTATGTGGTTAGCGGGCGTACAAGTCCAGTAAGGTTTTCAACCCAGCGCACCTCGAGATTGCCTGATTACAAATTCACGGGTTCAGCAGCACCAGTTTTTTCGGGTTGTTTTACGAGTGCTCGCGGCTTACGTAAAAACATAATGTAAACAACCAAAGCTAAAGCAATACCAACAAAAGGAGCGATGGTTTGCAGGAAACCAACGTTTGTAGCATTGAGTAAGCCCCAAGTAAGAAATACCACCAAGAACAACACCATGCGACGAAAGCCGATCAAGAATAATTGGAGAATAAATTCACCGAGAATTTTTAGAGTGAGGGGTTTATTGCCATCTATATTTTTCATATCAATCATTTCCTTTCAGGTTTACACAAAATATACCTTTAGTTAATATATGCCTGTGGTCAAAACCATCTTGGTCGAGAACTTTTAGTAGTCTTGAATAATCCACTTTGTTTAGTAACGCTCAAGAGATAACGTCAGACCTTCAACTGGTGGACGGGTATATTTTCAGGGTTGCCGTGAACTCGAGAATCTGGGTTTTGGGTTGCGTGGTGCAATCTCGAGCGAGAGCAGGGGAAGCATAGAAAAGTAGCGCAATGAAAGCGCAAAGGAATCTCGAGAGAAAAGCAGTATTTGACATTAGGTATATGCCAACTTGAATCTTGCTATTTTTGATAATTCTCAAATTCTATTCGTAATAAATCCCTAAATTTAATGAAATTTTCATCATACTCAAAATCTGTGTATGAATCATAATAAATTGCACCATTATTAAATCCCACGGAATTTAATTTTTTAATTTTATCTTGAGGTATGTTTTTAATAAATTTCTTATTTACATAGTAGGTAAGACTTTCTGATTTATCTAGAGGATGAGATTTTTTCTTCAAGAAATTTCCATTTAAATAGTCATCTATTGTTAGCCAAGCAAAGTCAACATTCAGTAAATTAAAAAGATTAACAAGAATCTCACTTTGAAAATTAGTAAGTTTTGAAATATTCTTATCAATTGTAAATTGAAGTCCAATAATAAAAAAATTAGGAAAATTAAAGCTATCTCTAATATCGTCAGTATAAGTTAAACAAAAACACTCCCTTTGGAACTCAAAAGCTAATTTAACGACATTATACTGTTTTTTTTCAGTTGATTTGAAATTTTGTATAAAACTTATGAAATTAGATTTACTACAATTTCTCTCAAAATATAAAGAATCACAATTGACTTCCTCTTCAGAAACGATTAAATTCCGAATACCTTGAATTAATTCTTCAGGATTTTCTATAGCAATAAAAAACATAGATTTATATCCCATAAAACTTCCTTTTACTATGGATTTAAAAGATTTCCTAAAGAATCAAAAACACTCACTCCTGCATTTTTCATTGCCTGCAAGAATGCACTGGTTAAAGGTTTAACGCCCACACTCATAAATGATGGGATTGAATTGGTCTGAGCAGCAATTTCTTTCAATATAATTTCTTGAGGGCGGTCTAGAGATGCGTTAGTTTTTGTTTCAAAAACTCTTAAAACACCATCTCGGTCTCGAGCAAAAAAATCTGGAGCACTTTTATTACCATTGCCTAAAGTAAATTCCAAATCTTTTGGAAATCGCAGATCAGTCCAACCTGCATTCTTTAAACCTGAGGCAGCTTGCATTTCTGAAACTGCTCCCACAATGTTAACTCTATCGCCAGCATCTTCAATCTTCTTCAATACATTATCTAAACCAGGAGTTTTAGACAAATCAGATGTTAAATCAACAAATTCTTGTTCTGAAATAACACCATCAATCTTAACTTTCTGTCCCACTTTAGCAAACAAGTCAATTGCATCTTGTGGTAAGCATTCATCAGGGTTTCCTCGAGTTGTAATTATTCTTGATCTAGGTCCAATAGTACAAGCTTTGACCAAGTCACCAACAATATTATCCGTTTTCTCGAGTAAAACCTTCTCCCCAGCGTCATCCATTTCTTTCAAAAACTTTAAATTCCCAATTCGGTCTATAAACTCTTTCGCGTAAAACACGCCTCGTTCTCTGAATCGCTCGAGCAACCCAAGAAGTGCTTTGGTCATCCAACCTTCAACTGCTTTACTGATTTGGTTGATTCTCTTTAAGGCAATCATAATCGCTTTGTTCGCAAGGTACGCGGGGCAAGTTGTGCAAGCATCCGCAATCGCAGCAGCCGTCATGATCGCGTCAACGCTCATGCCAACACAACCAAGTTCAACTTCAACCAGGTCAAAATCGGACTGGGTTATCAAGGCGTAAACACCTTTACTGCAATCAATCGCACCACCCAGAACAGGCACGAACCCAAGAGCGAATTGGGCGACACCACCAGCGACACTCGAGATTCGATCCCAAGTGAAGAAATCCCCGACTTGATTCCAGAACCCAAGGCTTTTAGCCCCTGCACTCGGGCTTTTCTTCGCAACCTCACTCGAGTAAATCATGCTGTACGAATTTGGCAGCACTCTTAATGGTGTAACACTCACTCGAGTTTGAACAGGACGACTCGAGAGACCACTTGCACCGCTTGCGACACTCACTTGGTTCAGTAACGCTCGAGAGATGACATCAGACCTTGGACTTGTGGAAGGGTATATTTTGAGGGCGATAGTTGCGATACCATTCTCGAACGCTGCACTTGGAGGTTTTTCCCCGTTTCTTGGTACGGCACTGAGTTCTGAAAAATAAATTTCGTTCAAAGTGTTCAAATCACCAATGATTTTCCCATTCGCGTCTAAAGCTTCAACTCGAGCTTTAATGGTCACGCTGCCATCGTCTCCAAGTTGGCTTGCACGAAAAATCCACATTTTCCCTTGCGGAACTTTAACTTCAATAGGGGTGGTAACGCCTGCTTCGTTCAAAAACGCATCTGGCAGTACATTTACGGCAACATTGGAGGTTTTCAGTTGGGCAATGCTGCGAAGGCTTTGATCGCGTTCTTTTGTGCCAAGGGTTTTATCAGGTTTTTTGTACTTAAATTTTAGAACAGCATGACGTTCAATACCGTCAGCGCGTTGCGGTGAAGTCAAAACACGATACACCCGCATAAGGTCGCCGCCCAAGTTTTTCTTTTCAAACGGAATAAGTCTACCTTCAAAGTAAAACTCGAGGGTTTCGGGTTGAACTTGTCCAGCTTTAAAGTTTTTGATGTCAAAACTGATGACTTTTAACTTTTGTCCTACCAGAATTGGGGTGTTGTCTAACGTACAAAGTTGATACGTTTCTTTAGTGCAGTCAGCAATTACGTTGTCGGGAGCGCCCCTTGTCGTTTGTATGGTGGGCACAGCAAATGGAGCAACTTCCGTTTCTTTCTGAACTTCTACTTCAAGTGGGTTAATACTGGATTCTGCGGCTTGATAGCCAATACATGGTGTAAATTCAACGCTATCGTTACCATCATAAAATTGTGAAATAGAAGTAGTGGGTACACCAGATGGTAAAACTGCGTACGCATAAAGTGTTCTACTAACGTCTGATCGTGTTGTTGTTCCATGAAATACGCCATTTTCATCGGTAATTCCCCAATTGGTTGTAATACCTGCTAATCGTTTCCCATTTTGATCTTGGACACACCCACTAACTGGGTCGCTAAACCAAACTCCACCGATCCAGGTAAAATGATTTATTTCGTACTCGAGATAATGCGTATCGTTAATTCTGTTTATTCTACCACTTGTAATATCGTCTACCCAAGCGTTTTGCAAGGTATTAAAGTACAAAATGTTAATTGGTGTGTTTGGTGTTAATTCTACTCCTGCTTGCAAAGGCAAGAACAGAGTTGCAGGTTTTTTGAACACCAAACCTGCGGGGGTTAAGTGTGCAAACGCAAGATAATTTCCGTCTTGGTTGAGTTCTGGCAACGTTTCGGCGGCTCGCAAGTGCGTAAACCGAATGCTTGTTGATTTGTTCAATGCCCCCGGTGGTATTTTTAAGTACGCGCCGTCTTGGGCGTAAACAATTCCTCCACCCGCGCCAATCGTGTAAGCGTCGGTGGTTTTAGGCTCGAGTGCCGCCAGTTTTAAGGTGATCGCTCCGGTGGCATTGGTCGGGACAACTGCATTACGGTAAACCGTTTCATAAGTTTCAATACCTTCGTATTGATTTGTTGCGGGATTGTATTGTTGCGAGAATTTTTCGATCTTTACGGCATAATTTCCTGCTGGAACACCGCGTAGCAAATAGTAACCGTCGCTTGTCGTATTGGTTTCTAAACCTGGAATACTGATTTTGGCATTTTCAATGGGCTGCTTGGTGACGTAATCAATCACATAGCCTTCAAGGTAACTGTTCGGATGGTCTTGAACATCTAATTCTCGAGTGGGCGCTCCTGCGGCTATCGTGACGGCTGGGTAAAGCGTGGCTCGTTCGCCTTTGTTGTTGGCGCTCATGATGCCGTACTTGCTGGGGATAAAACCTTTGGGTATGGTGACAGTGGCTTCTGTAGCTGTCAGGTTGATGATCTCGAGCTTGGTACTTTGAATAAAGAAACTGGTGCTGGCATCAAATTGTGTACCTCGAATGGTCACAGCACTGTTTGCATCATTGTTAACGGTGTTGGGTTGCACATCTTTCATGAATAATGCGGGTTTGACCAAGTACGTTGGGTCAAGTCCCATCTTGGCATTCTCGAGACGCACCGTTGTTAAACCAGCATTGCTGGCAACATCAGAATCTGGTCCAATCAACATCAATTCAGATGCACCTGTATTGCTCGCTCGAGTTTCGGCTTCAAATGTGGTTTCGTTGATACCCCGTGTGACTCGAGGAACACTGTCTTCAAGAATCACGAAGGTCATGACAAACTTGTAAGGGGTCACGATTGGGTCTGTTGGGCGTTCAAACCGCAAAGTCAGCGTAATACTGCCTGTTTCACCAACACCAATCATTCTGGTGTTCGTGCTGTTTCGGGCAATGAAACCGTACTCGAGCGGCGTATCTTCGGCTCGAATGATTTGGTTATTTTTAGCAGTGTTGGCAATGCTTTCAGCATCGCTGGGCGTAAAACCTTGAAAATCTGCATTGTTCTGGTCAACAATTAATTCTGCGCCGTCACGTGTCAAGCTCTGGACTGGGTAAATACTTTGGGCGATGCTGGTATCGGGAATGGCTGCGCCACCAAAGTTCAGTAGGTTTCTGACGGCTGTGCCACCAATGCTCGAGTTTCCTTGGTTGTAAGCAATCAAGCTCAGGTTATTGACTGCCGCATCAGAATTATTTTTCACTTCAAACGTGGCGCTCATGTAGCGTTCGTTGCTGCTTTCAATATCAAAGCTGCTAAAGTATTTTCGGCTAAAACTTAAAGCACTATCTGGCAGTGGTGTGCTGCTTCTGGTTTGTGGGTTGATGACTTTCGCACTCGCATCCCCAGCCGTGTCCAGTGTCACCTCGAGACTCCCCAAAGTCTTAAAAACCCTGGTTGGTGCTGGCGTTGGTGGTTGCCCGCACGCGATCAGAAAAACGACAAGGGCGATCAGCGCTGACAAGCTTCGGTTGTGGTGTTTCATCGTGTGACCTTCCAAGAAACAATATTGCCACTGTCAAAACCAGCGAACAACTGTGTGCCGTCTGTGGTTGCTGTAATTGTAAATACTGCGCCAAGGTTGGGTTTTAATTCCTGAATCATTTCGTATGTGCTTGCATCCCAGAAAATAATGCGTCCATCCATACCACCTGTCACCAACGTGGTTGGGTTCAACCACACAACTGTTCTGACTGCGCCCAGGTGTCCAGTCAGCGTTGCCTCGAGCGTCTGGGTTGTCGTATTCCAAATTCGGACGCGGTGGTCGTCACTGCCACTGGCAATGTGTACACCATCGCTCGAGTATGCAATCGTAAAGACTTTGCTGCTCGAGTCGGTTGCTTGCAAGGTGTGCAGGGTTTCGCCCGTGTCTGGGTTACGCAGTTTGATTGTGCCGTCACTGCTGGCACTGGCAAGTTCTGTGCCGTTCGGGTTGTATTGCACGGCGTTCACGTAGTTGGTGTGATCGGTCAGGGTTGCCGTTAGGGTTTGCGTGGAAGTATTCCAAATGCGTACCGTGTCATCCCAACCTGCACTGGCAAGGGTGGGGCTGTTTGGTTTCCAAGATAATGCTCGAACTGTGTACGTGTGTCCAGGTAAAGCACCTATTTCTGTTCGAGTTACAGTATCCCAAAGATGAATAATGCCATCATCACCTGCGGTGGCGTAAGTGATGCCATCTGGCGAGTTTGCTATAGCGTAAACAGATTCTTGATTGATTTTTTCGTTTGTGGTTGCAATACCTGTTTTGACATCTTGGGCAATTAATTTTCCATCTCTACCGATACTGGTCACTTTCTTTTGATCGGTATGGATAATAATCTGGTAATTATTCGCTATATGAGAATCGGCAGTACAATTTTGACACAAAATACTGTCCATTGTGTTTGCGTTGTACAATGCAACTTTATAACGTTCATCTATTTTTATTAATTTACTTAGATCAGGACTAAATTGAAAACCCTGAATTCGATTGCTGAGTAAGTTTTTGAATGTGTTAATTTCTCGAGTCACTTGTCCAGTTTCTGTATTAATAAATTGAATGACATAATCATTAGTAAGAACAGCGATTGTTTCATTGTCCTCGAGCCACTGCATTTCATAAGGAAAAATGGAATGATTTACATCTATTTTTTTATCTATATTAAAATTTTGTGGATCTAATTCTAAAATACTAGCGTTTCCATCTAAATTCCTTCCAAAAAGTAGTAATTTTTGACGGTCTTTACTAAGAGATAAAAACTTATTATCTAACTCAAACAATCCATTCTGAATTACAAAATCCGCTACTTTTATAGATTTTTCTACAATTTGTGTATCAATATTTATAATTTTAATATATTGTTCTGATTGCTTATCTTGACGTACAAATCCAATGATCTGATTTTCTGATATCCAATCTAAAGATGAAAATAAAACGCCATTGAACATGTCTACTCGAGATTTATCTTGAAGATTTAAGATACTTAAATTAACTGTTCCAGGAGCTAATTTACTGTCTGTAAATGCAATTTTATTACCACTTGGACTCCATTTAGCGATTCCACGTGATTGCTTAAAATCGTAAAGGATATTATCTGGAATCGAGTGGTCGAAAGCAGGGTTTTGATTTTCTACGGCATCTATATCCCATAAGTATTCACTTGAAAGCAACTGTGTTCCTTGTGGATTCCATTCCGCACTCCAATCAGCACCAAGAAATTCGCCCACAGTTCGCCCATAAATATGTTGAGATAAACTATCAACAGACCACAACATTCCACCATCTAGTCCGCCAAGATAAACATCGTTGTTATTTCGCCAGCGTGCTTGGGTAAAGTTCAAATTTTGATTATTTGGGGAAACAACCGAACTCCAGACAGGTCGTATCGTGAACTGGTTCGTCTGAGCGCTTGGTGTTGGCTTCAATTCTGTTTGCGTAGTTTGCTGGCAAGCCGCAAAAATGACTGTCATGCAGCAAGTTTTTAAAATAGTCTCGAGTAAGTGTTTGGTTTTCATGCGATTTTCTCCCGCAAGCCTGGACAGCCTGACGCAGAAAGATAGCACATTTTTCACACTCGAGTATCATCTTATGAACATGGGATTCCGTCACCGTTGCAAAGCTTCGATTGCGGAATCAATTTCAATTTGGTCAACAAGCTTTAACCAGTTGCTCGAGAATTCAGCGCTCGCATTTGAAAACACGGTGTCTCGAACGTAAAATTCCTTTATGGCTTTGCCTTTTTCTGATCTTCTCGAGCGTGCGGATGAAACAGGTATTCGCCTTGAAATGATGAATGGAATTCCAATTTGGGAAGCCCGCCCCGCGTTTAGGCATCAGCGCGAATCGTTTCGCATTCAGCAATCTATAAAAAGTCTGGATTATTGTGGTTGTCACCATGTTGCAGACGTGTACGTGAAATTTTCGGACAATTCGATCAAACGCCCTGATATCAGCATTTTTTGCCAAGAACCAACCGAACTTGACGAGGCAATTACGCTCATTCCAGAGACGGTCATCGAAATTATTTCTGTGGGTTACGAGTTCAAAGACAAAGAACTCGCGCCAAAGTTTTACCTCGAAAATGGCGTGAAAGACATTTTGGTGTTCGACCCGCGCAGCTTGGAAATCTGGCATCACACGGCTGTTGGTACTCAAGAATTCGTGTCTCCCACGGTTTTCAAACTCGAGTGTGGATGTTCAGTGAAGATTTAGGATTCTTCGGTGTCAGCTTCAGGTAAATTTTTGTACAAATCTGAAAGCACAATTTCCAACTCGAGACTGGCAAATTTGAGGTTGACATCCCCAGTCAAACGCTCGTAAATCCATTTGTCATCACTTCTCGAGAAAACCTCTGCGACAGGTTCGTTTTGCGAAAGCAGCACGTATTGCTCGAGACTCGGAATGGTTTGGTACTGCTCCCACTTCTCGCCTCGGTCTATGGCTTCGGTGCTTTGCGAGAGCACCTCGATCAAAATGTTTGGGCGGTACACAACTCGGTTGGAATCTAGGCTCGAGTCGCAAGTCACCAGAACATCGGGGTAATATCCCTTGCCACTTGGCATTTTCGTGATGACATCACTGCTGTAAGCATAACAACCATGTTCAATCGCCACATCAAAAAGTCGAATCAAAACGCGATTCGCTACAAAGTTATGCCGTTTCAAACCGCCAGCCATGACAAATAAGTTACCATCCACGAACTCATGGCGCACGTCGGAAGTCGTTTCAAAACGCACGTAATCTTCAAACGTGGCAACGGTTTTGACTGGCGAAACTCGAGGCATGGTTTAAGTATACTCGAGTGACAGATGGTGAGTCCAAAATAAATTCGGAGTCGTGATGAACGACCCCGAAGCTTTGAATCTCGAGTTTTACTTTTTGTCCATTTTTTCGGCTGCCGCTTTGCGCCGTTCACTTCTGGCACTTGGCGGTTTGGACCCGCGCTCACCCTCAAGCGCGTGTTCTTCGCGGGCAATTTCGGCTTTGCTCGAGGTTTTTTCTTTTTTCTGGAATGCCGCACCGCGTTCGCGCCAGACAATCCTAACAGGAATGCCTGGAAGCTCGAGGTCTTCTCGGATGCGGTTGCGAAGGAATCCCTCGTAAGCTCGAGTCACGAAGTCTGCACGATTGCAAAAAATAACAAAGGTTGGCGGCGCGGTTTCGGCTTGGGTCATGTAATACATTTTCAAGGGCTTGCCCTTAAAGTTCGGCATCTGTTGACGCATTTGCCAGACCTCAAGCCACCTGTTGAGGTCGCCCGTGGAAACGCGGGTTTGCCAGAGTGTATAAAGTTTGGTGCATTCGGCAAGCAGTTCGTGAATGCCGTACTCGTTGATGGCACTGGTATAGACCCTGGGGGCAAAATCGAGGTGGTTGAGGCGCTGAGAAATGTCTTTTTCAACTTTTTTCAAGTCTTCTTCTGGCACCAAATCCCATTTGTTGATGATGATGATGACGGGTTTTCCCGCGTCATACGCCATGTTTGCCAGTTTCATTTCGTGATCGCCGAGTTCAAATGGGTCTATCACCAGCAGGTTGACATCGGAGTTTCTGATGCTTTGTTCAGAACGCAGTTGCGCAAACAATTCGATGTTGTCTTTCGGACGATGCCGAATGCCAGCCGTGTCGATCAAAATAAAACGCTGACCCGCGTAATTGAATTCAATGTCAATCGCATCGCGGGTTGTCCCAGCAATCGGCGAGACAATCACGCGTTCAGAACCCGTGATGGCGTTCAACATGCTGGATTTACCCGTGTTCGGTCTTCCAATCAATGCCACCCGAATCGGTGACACGTCGGTAATCTCTTCATCGTCTTTGGGCAGAATCTCGAGCACCTTGTCCATCACGTCATCCAAACCTCTGGCATGTTCGGCGCTGGTTGGCATTGGGTCGCCAAAACCGAGTTGGTAGAGGTTTAACAGCAGACTTTCTTGTTTGTTCGAGTCAATCTTGGTGGCAACCAAAATCACAGGTTTACCAAGGCGGCGCAACCATTTCGCAATCTCTTCATCGGCGCTCGAGAGTTCGGTACGGGCATCAACGGCAAACAGCACCACTTGCGCGTCATGGATTGCCATTTCGGCTTTCTCGAGAATTTTGGCCTCCCACTCGTCACCGCTCCACAACCCGCCGGTGTCCATCAGCAGAATGCGGTGGTTCTCGTACATCATGAATTCTTCTTTGACATCGCGTGTCACGCCTGGTTCGTCAGCGACCACGGCGGAGCGTTTGCCGATCATGCGGTTGAACAAACTTGATTTGCCCACGTTGGGGCGTCCTACAATGGCTACTTTATGCATTCACAGTTCCTCTACATTCCAAGTTTAGACTTGGGTTGCTCAGTGTACACGAGTGGGTCATGAAATGTTGGGCAAACGCCTTAAAGGGCTGATTTACGGGTTTGGCTCTCAGTTGTCGCACAGATTATTCAGTAAACTACAAGGTATTCGGAGGTGCTCGAGGTGCTTAAACAAATTGCGTTATTGCTGGTCGGAGGCTTGCTCGCCGTTGCTGGTTTTATGGCAGGTCGCTTGAGTGCTCCAAAAGAAATCATTACTGTGAATCAAGGGATTCCTGGTTTGATTCATGTGCAAAACGCGCCTGTCAATCCAAACCCTGTCAATCCAAACCCAGCCAATCCGAGCAACGACGCTCAAGAGTTAATTCCGCTCAACCCTGGGCAAGGGCAACAACCTGGGCAGGGACAGCAACCGCCCCCTGGACAGGGGCAACAACCGCAGGATTGCCCGGTGCAGATTTATCAGGATGGAAAGTTGTTTACTTTTCCGCAACCTGGGCAGCAAAATGGCAAACAGCCTGGACGCGGTGGTCAACCGCAAGAGTTGATTCCGTTGCAGCCTGGTGCGCCGAGTACCACTCCTCAACCAAACACGCCGCAAAACAACACCCCAGCCCAACCTCGAGCGGTGCCGATTCAGCCCAGTACGCCAACTCCCAGCACACCGAATACGCCGAGCGATCCGAAAAATCCTTTGAATCCTTTTGCGCCAACCTTGCCGAACACCCGCAGCTAAATTCTAAATTGGGAGTAAACACATGGACGATATGAGCGCCAAACCAACAATTGAACCAAATTCGGTGGTCGAAGCCGCCGCCAAACTTCGCACCTTGTTATTCGAGGTCAAACGTGTGATCGTCGGGCAAGATTTGATGCTCGAGCGAATGCTGGTGGCGCTCCTTGCTCGGGGGCATATTTTGATCGAGGGCGTGCCTGGACTTGCCAAAACCTTGGCGATCAAGACCACTGCCGATGCGATTGGCGGAACATTTCGGCGTATTCAATTCACGCCCGACCTTGTGCCAGCCGATTTGATCGGCACGCGCATTTACAACCAAAAAGAGTCCAAATTCGAGGTCGAACTTGGTCCGATCATGGCGAATTTGGTGCTCGCAGACGAGATCAACCGTGCGCCAGCCAAAATCCAGAGTGCGCTTCTCGAGGCGATGCAGGAACGCCAAGTGACCATTGGGCAGCAAACTTTCAAACTGCCCGACCCGTTCTTGGTGCTCGCCACCCAAAACCCCATCGAGTCCGAAGGCACGTACTTTCTGCCCGAGGCTCAGGTGGATCGTTTTATGTTTAAAGTGATTATCGGCTATCCTGGTTTCCACGAGGAAATGACCGTGGTGGACAGGGTCAGCACCAAGTTCGAGGCGATCAACAAGGTTTTATCGAGCGAAGAATTGCGTGGCTTGCAGGAGATGGCAGACCGAATTTACGTGCATCCCAACGTCACCGAGTACGCCGTGCGACTTGCAAGAGCCACGCGCGACCCAAGCGAAGCCAAATTGCCAGAACTCAAAAAGTACATCGCTTACGGTTCTTCGCCGCGCGGCAGTGTCAATTTGATTTTGGGTGCGAAAGCCTTGGCGGTCTTGCGTGGGCGCGAGTACGCCCTGCCCGAAGACGTGCGTGACCTCGCGCCAGAAATTTTGCGCCACCGCATCATGCCCTCTTACGAGGCGCTGGCGGACGAGAAGCGAATGGAAGATTTTATCGACATGATCTTGAAAGCCATTCCACTGCCAAAAGTTCACATGGGCGATCCGTACAAAACCCAGAACAGCCAAACCACCGGCATGGAAGTCAATCTTTAAACCTTAAAAATTCGTATACCGTGTTTAGAACTCGAGAAACCCAAAACATGCTGACCTTAACCCGTCCAAAACCCAAAGCACCAGAGGCGAAAAGCGAACCCAAAGCTCCACAATTGCCTGAGGCTTTGCTGCGCAGGCTCGAGTTAAAAGTGATCAAGCGCTTGGACGGGTTTTTGTTTGGCGATTACTCGGGCATTTTTTACGGTCCAAGCCTTGACCTTGCCGAAATCCGCGAGTACCAACCAGGCGACGAAGTGCGCCGCATGGATTGGAACGTCACGGCGAGGTCTGGCAAACTGCACGTGCGCCAATATCGTGAAGAACGCGAGATTACTGCCTGGATGGTGGTTGACATGTCTAAGAGCATGACCTTTGGCACGCGCAGGGTATTAAAGCGAGATTTGGCACTCGAGTTTGCGGGGGTACTCTCGAGCATCATCACGCGGCACGGCGACAAGATTGGCTGTTTAGGCGTCAACGAGGCGGGCATCAAGTTTGTGCCGCCGCGCACTGGACGGGCGCAGACGCTCAATATTTTGCATCAACTCTCCAACCTTCAAGAAAACTTTGCCCCAAGCAACATCAGCAACCTAGAGGCTGCCCTCGAGCGGATCGAACGCACCTTAAAACGGCGGGCATTGCTGTTTGTGGTTTCCGATTTTATGGACGCGAATTCCAATTGGGCACAGCCGCTCGGACGTCTGGCGCAACGCCACGATGTGATCGCCGTGCGCGTCTCTGACCCTGCCGAAATCGAGTTGCCCAACGTCGGAGGCGTGCGTTTCCGTGACCCAGAATCGGGCAGTGAAGTCTGGGTGGACACCAGCAATCCCAAAGTTCGCCTCGCCCATGCTCAGATGGTCTTAAACCGCAACGAACGCGTGGCTCGAGCGTTTCGTGGTGCTCGAGTTGATGCCCTTGAGCTAAGCACCCATACGGAAGTGATCGCCCCAATCATGAAATTCACGCTCAAACGCCGAGGTCGCCGATGAACAATCTCCCAAGCCAACTCGAGGAGCAAACATCATGACGTTAACCTGGCCACTGCTGTTGTTATTGATGCTGCTTGTGCCATTGGCAATCTGGTTTGTGAGGCGCAGCGCCAAGGGTCGAGTTAACACCGCCACCGCCTACGCCGACGCAAATTTGCTGCCCAATGTGCTGTCAAATACCAAGCAATCACACTCGAGATGGCCACTGAACCTTCAACTGATTGCCCTGGCATTGCTGCTGTTTTCGGCGGCTCGACCAATTGGTGCGCCACCACTTCCCGTCAACAAAGCCGCCGTGATGGTTGCGCTGGATACCAGCAAGAGCATGATGGCAACCGATGTCAGCCCGACCAGGCTCGAGGTTGCCAAAGAAATCATTAAAGAATTTATAAAACTTGCCCCTGGCAGCACCATGATCGGCTTGGCAACATTTTCGGACAGCGCCGCGATTGTCGTGCCTGCCACCACCGACCGAACGACCCTGCTCGAGAAACTGAAGGGCGTCAAAGTTGCTGCCAACACCAGTTTGGCCGATGCGGTGGTTGGTAGCGTTAGAAGCTTACCAGGGCGTAAAAACGTGGATATTCCAAGCGAATTGCTGGGACTAAGGTCCAACGCCAACCAACCCAAACCCCAAACGATAGACCCGAGCACCGGACAGCCAATCAAACCCGTTGATCCTGCGACTTTGCCTCCTGGTGCGATTGTCTTGATTTCTGACGGCACCAGCAACGTCTCCGCCGACCCGCAACTGGCAGCCAAATTTGCCAAACAATATAAAGTCAAACTCTATACCATTGCCATCTGCAAAGAGGGCGGCGCGGTCATGCAAATTGACGGCAAACAATACTTTGTGCCGTGCACCCCCAAAACCTTGGAAAGCATGGCGCTCGAGACCGAGGGCAAATTTGTCTTCCCACCCGAAAAAGCGGCACTCGAGAAAATTTACAAAGAACTTGGCACGGTCACCGTTTGGGAAGCCACCAAACTCGAGCTGGGCGGTATTTTGTCGGGTTTGGCAGTGGTTTTGATGCTGACTGGCGCGGGACTCAGCCTTCACTGGCAACGCAGGATTCCTTAGAGGAGCATGGCATGAATTTTCTCTGGCCCTTTCAACTCGTGCTGTTGGTGATCGTGCCATTTTTGATGTGGTGGTATTGGCGCGACCAAAAACTGCCAGCCGAAAGCGTGGTTTTTCATCCAGACCTCGAGTTTTTGAAGTCTGTCAGCACCCCGACGTTCTCGAGGAACCGTGATATTCCCGCAATTCTGTACCTGCTGGCATTGGGTCTGGGCATTTTCGCGCTCGCCCGCCCTACCGCCGCTTTACCCGTACCTGACAACAAAACCACGATCATGCTGGCAATTGATGTCTCGCTTTCGATGCGAGCCGACGACATCAAACCCTCGAGGTTCGAGGCTGCCCAAGACGCCGCCCGAATTTTTATCAAGCAATTGCCCGCCGGCACCAAAATTGGCTTGGTCAGTTTTAGCGGTTACGCCGCCGTCAACGTCGAAGCAACCAGCGATCATAGTGCAGTTCTGGACGCCATAGACCAACTTTCACTGGGGCGCGGCACTGCCATTGGCGCGGGTTTGCAAATTGCCACCCAAGCCCTGCCCGAACGCAGCGAGAACGCCAAAATTGTGCG
>JAYTKL010000341.1:0-3419 GCA_043730305.1 Deinococcales bacterium
TTCGCGTCAAACATTGGCGACCAGAGGGAGTGGCAACAGACAGCGGTTTTCATAGAAGTGAGAGCGCGAAGCGCGTCAACGAATATGAAAACCGCTATATTGATTTTTCTCAGTCAGGTGCAATGAATTTACAAAGTTGTACTTGACAAGAAAAAGGACTGCTTTCTTGTAATGATTTTGTGATACCAAATGTTGCAAAATAAGTTTTAGCTGAGAAATTTTCTCGAAATCTTATCAATGTCAATACCTTCTCATAAACCGACGTTACGGAAGAAAGCAGGTGTACCATGAGTCAATTTATTAGAAGATCGTTGCTGTCTCGAGTCTTGAGCACAGCCTTAATTGGCGTACCATCAATGTTAATTGGTTGCGCCCAATTGCCAGCGATTGCGACTGACACCAGCAGGCTCATGACGGTCAATATTCAAGCGGGTGACACCGCCCAAAATTTGGCACGCAAATACGATGCCAAAGTTTTGACATTCCACCCTGAAACGGGTGAGGCAGTCTTGGCACTTAGCAAAGACCGTGCTGCCCGCCTGAGTCGGGAGGCGTTTGACGCCACCGACCCAAACGAAAACACCATTCAGGCACAGGAGGAGACGGAGTCTGCATCTTCAACGCAATCGAACATGGGTGGTTGGAGCACCTGGGGGTCGGGTTGGTCAGTCTACGGGTCTGGGCAACCGAGCGATCTGTCAGGAAGCCCATCCACCGGACCAAACGCTGCAATCTGGTCAAAAATTCGTTTAAGCCAGGGATTAAACCTGGCACGAAAAGGCGGGGCTGGAATGATCGTTGCTGTGATTGACACCGGTATTGATCTTGCCCACCCAGCCTTCGCGGGGCGTTTGGTTGAAGGCGATCAAATGTGGGACTTTGTTGGTAACGATGCAGTTCCGCAAGAGGTTTATGTTGATAACAAGAGTAAGGGTTATGGACATGGTACATCTGTTGCAGGAATTGTTGTGCAGGTCGCACCGAACACCAAAATCATGCCACTTCGCGTGCTCGGTCCAGATGGTGTTGGAAACACCGATGCCGTCATCGCCGCAATGGATTGGGCAGTTGAACACGGCGCAAAGGTGATTAACCTTTCACTTGGCACAAAATTTTTGACATCCTTGGATTCTGAAATCAATTGGGCAACTCAGCAGGGCGTATTGGTCGTTAGTTCAACTGGAAACACTGGCGATAAGAATGTGACTTTTCCTGCCAGTTCTTCAGTGTACCAAAACTCTTGGGGGGATTTGACCGTAGGGGTGGCAAGTTCAAATTTGAACGACATAAAATCATCCTTTTCGACTTACGGTGATATCGAAATGACCGCTATCGGCGAGAATGTGTTTGCGCCCGCACCAGGCAATCGGGTTGCCAAATGGGATGGAACAAGCATGGCTGCGCCCATGGTTGCTGGTGGTTTTGCTCTGGCTTTAGCCGAACGCTGGTATTCCAGGAAAAGCCTTTTAGCTCTGGGTAGAACCATGTCGAGTACGGCTGACAATATTGACAAGAGTAATTTATCAAGTCTGAAAGGCTACCTTGGGTTTGGTCGTCTTAACCTCGAGCGGTTCTTGCAAAACGCACTTTGGCTCAGGTAAGCCCTTCATAAAACCACCCGTTTTGTCCACGCAGGAATGCCCTGTCGCAGAGCGCCTGTGAAATACATGTTCTAACTCCCAGAAGAGGTAAACTGATGTCAACCCACAACCTGACCCGTTTCCTCGAGACCGCCCCTCACAACTTTAGCCACTCAAACAGCAGTTCCAAAAAGGTTTTATGCAAAACAGGTCTCAAATTGACGAGCTTTTGCACGGCGCTTGGATGTTGCGATTCGAGAACCGCGAACGCTGCCTCGAGCAGAGCGTCCAGGGTCTCGAGCAAGCCAAAGCCATTGGGCATGTATTTGCCCAGGGGCTTGCCAGGCGAAATATTGCGTACTGCCAATTTCATTCTGGCGATCATGCCCAGGCGTTACATCACCTCGATTTGGCTCTCGAGGTGGCTCGGAACTTCCAAGACCTTAAACTCGAGCGCGATTGCTTAAACGTCACCTCTTTCGCGTATGCGTCCCTAGGAGAGTTCGAGTCTGCCATCGATGCCGTTTTTAGCGCCTACAGAATCAACACCGAGTTAGAGGATGTGCTTGGCATGATATGGAGTTTGAACAATATTTCGGGAATGTATCACCAACTTGGTGACAACCAAACTTCCCTTGAATATGCGACCAAAGCCATTGAACGCTGTGATTCGATTGGGGATTTGGTGCGTAAATCCTCTGCGCTGACCAACCGAGGGATTGCGCGTTGCGCACTTGGACGTTTTGATGAGGCGATAGGTGATTTTGAAGCCTCACTGGTCATCACCCGTGACCTCGAACTTGACGACATCACCGCTCAAACCCTGGTCAACCTTGCCGAAGCGCTCTCGGGGGGTGGATCGCACACCAAAGCCCTGGCGACACTCGATACCGCACTCGAGATGGTTCGTGCCAACAAACAAACCGAAGGTGTGGTGTATTGCCTCTTAAACGCCGCCAAAATTGAACTGGCGCAACGCCACGCCAACGAGGCTGTCTCTTATTCCAGTGCTGCCATCGAAGCGGCTCAGGATGGCGACCTGAAGTTGCTCGAGTTTCAAGGTTTTGAAATCAAAGCCCAGGCGTTTAAGCAACAAAATGATTTTGAACAGGCGCTCAGCGCTTTTGAAGAATTTCACCGTCTGGAAAAAGAGGTGCGTGACGATGCCGCCAACCGTAAAATGCGGGTTTTTAACGCCCAGCGTGAAGCCGAACGACTTCGTGGTGAAGCCAAACTCGAGCAACTGCGCAATGTCGAACTGATGCAAGCCCTCGAGGCACTCGAGCAAGCCAACCAAGCCAAAACCACGCTGTTGGTCGAACTCGAAGAAAAATCTTCTGAACTCGAGTTACTGATTTTACAAGACCCGTTAACCCGTCTGTACAACCGCCGCCACTTGGAGAGTTATTTGACCCAAGAATTTACTCGAGCCAAGATTGGGAATCATCATTTGCCCGTGGCGATGCTTGACGTTGACGATTTTAAACTTGTAAACGATTCTTTTGGACATTTGATTGGCGATCAGGTCTTGCAGCACTTGGCTGGCATTTTGCATACGGTGCTTCGCAGCTCCGACATGCCAGCGCGGTACGGCGGCGAAGAATTCGCCTTTGTGTTGCCGCGATCATCACCTCAAGATGCCTTGCTGGTCTGCGAGCGGATTCGCAGTACGGTTGAGCACTACGATTGGGAAGCGGTACAGGCAGGTTTAAAAGTCACAGTCAGCATTGGCATGGTTTGGGATACCAATGTTGCCAATTTTGAAAGATTGATCGCTCGAGCCGATGACCGCCTTTACGAAGCCAAACGTTACGGTAAGAATCTGGTGCGCAATGACCG
>JAYTKL010000342.1:0-2003 GCA_043730305.1 Deinococcales bacterium
ATCTGGCGTTTTTGGGCTTCTAACGCCTCGAGTGCCTGTTGTAAGTTCAGCATTTCGTCACTCAAGGCTTTGGTGATGTCTTCACGCACGACCCGCGCCTGGGTGTCACGCTCGAGTTCGGCAAGCTTGTTGTTAAAGCCACTGATGGCTTCAAGTCCCAAGGGCATGAAACTTAAAACAACTTCGCGCATTTGGTTTAAAGTCGCGGTTTGGCGGGTCAGGGCACGTTCAACACGGCTTTGTTCCTCGAGTCTGGCGCGTTCGCGTTCCTCAAATTGACGCTCGAAGGTGCGCATCAAATCTTCTAACTTGCTGATTTCGTCGCCCGCCAAAACGTTCGAGCCAATCATTCCCTCGGCGACCGAGAGGGTTAAACGTGCCTCTTTGACATCCAAACCGCTGCTGGCGAACCGCTCCAAAGCTTGAGGCAATTGCACTACGCGTTCGCGTTGACGCAGCAATTCCTCGCCGTGGCGCGTCTCGAGGGTGGCTTTCAGGTTTTCAAGGTCTTCTTTGATCAGTTCGTTGTTGTTGTTTCGTGATCGAAGCTCACTCAGTGCCACGCTGGCATCGGCGCTCGCATCGAGTACCGTATGGTAATCGCGTCCCAGGTTCTCGAGTTTGCGGCGTTCTTCGGCAAGGTCAATTTCTTGCATTCGGGCGGAGGCTTCGGGTTCGAGTTCGGTGAAGTCGAAACTGATATCCAGATCGTCGTCATCGGCAGATTCAATTTGCAGTATTTCTCCAGTTGCCGAAGCCAGCGGCGCAGCGGCAGGTTCTTCGATGATGATTGAATCCTCTTCGGCTTCGACTGGGGCGGCACTGACCGCCACCACCGACGATTCGACCAGTCGGCGCAACTCGACCACCAACTTGCGGGCGCGTTCGACCTCGGCTGGGGCAAGCGACTGCGAAGATTGAGATTCAGAAATCTGCCCAATCAGCGACTCGAGCCGTTTGACCCGAGGTCCACCCATGCTTTTGACGCGCTCGAACCCAGCCAGCAACTCGTTGATGTCCTGCCCTTGGCGCACCAAAGAGTCTTGCAGTTTTTCCTCAAGTAACTCGAGTTGACGGCTTGCATCACGCAACAAATCTGGAATCAGGTTGCCAGCGGCTTGCTGCTCTTGAATGACTTTGAGTTGGCTGCGAAACTTCTGAACTTCAGACCATTCAAAGTACAGCGTAAAACGTTTTTGTCCGGCATCCAGCGGCACGATCAACGCGGCTTGACGTATCAGTTCGGCTTGGGCGTTGGCGGCTTGACTGACGCTGGCTGGTGCGTCCAGCAGGGCAACTTTCGCCAAAATCGATTGAATTTTTTCTTTAGCAGCGCTGGCGGGCAAAGACACCTGCAATTGGCGGTAGACGTTGGATTTCAGGGCTTTTTCGATCTCTCGTACATTCGCATCGTTTGGGGTTTTACCCAAACGGCTTAGACCCTCTTCAAAAATGGCTTGAAAACCCCTGGTGTCAGGGTCGGACTCGAGCAATTTAAGGGTCGCTTGATAAATCTGATTCATCAACTCTCCGAACAGGCAAAACAAGAGGACGGCAAGAAAAGGCGTCAGCGAATTCAATCAGTCCAATCTAGAATTCTTCGTCCCATTCGACAATCGTGCGGTCAGGATTAACAGACACATCGCTCGAGATGCGCGGGTCGGCAAGATCACTGCTGGTGTTGATTAAACTCGGGTTATTTGACATTGCCGCCGCACCTGCCACGCCACCAGCCGCGCCCAGCATGGCTGGGGACACACTCGCGCTACCTATATTGGTCTGGTTGTTACGGTTGCGTATCAGACCAAATTGGGTGGCAATGCCCCTAAAGCCGGCGGTGGCAAAGGCTGCCGCCGCGATCATCAAAACCGCCCAAGCGATTTGCGCCAGTGGGTTTTGCAACACTGACAATGAATTCAAGCCATCCAAAAAGGTCAAACCAGCCGTTTGCGACAAGACCGAACCGAGCCAAGCCAGACCCTCGAGTAACGGCGGAATGAACA
>JAYTKL010000343.1:0-9937 GCA_043730305.1 Deinococcales bacterium
GTCGGTAGCGACCACTCGCCAGCGCCACCCAGCATGAAAACGTCCAGCGACTTTTTTGCGATTTGGGGCGGTATTTCTGGCGTGCAAAGCAGCCTGAACCTGCTCCTCACTCAAGGCTTTCAGGCTCGAGGCTTAAGCCTGAATCAAATCTCGAGCTTGGTGTCCGCAAACCCCGCAAAACGTTTTAAGCTTGCCAATAAAGGCAAACTCGAGCTTGAAAGTGATGCCGATTTGGTGCTGTTGGATTTGAACGCCAGTTTTGTGTTGACCCCGGAAATGCTCCTGTACCGCCACAAGCAAAGTCCGTACCTGGGACAAGAATTTAAGGGCGTGGTGAAACAAACCTTGTCTCGAGGTCAGACGGTGTTTATAGGTGGTGGCAACTCGCACATTGCCCCACAAGGTCGGTTGGTCAAACCTGCGGGTTAATTTACGAAAACCAGGTGCGCACAATTGGCACGGACAGCAAGCCCAGCAAAGCCAGGTAAAACACCAATTGCCCGATGATGGCAGGGATCACGCTTTTTTCGCGGTTGGTGTAATACAGCACGCCAGCGCCGATCAATGCCAGCAGCACCACGGGCATGGCGAAGGTCACGGCGAACAGCAACACCAGCACGACCGCGCCAAGGGTTTGACCGTAACGTTTTTCAATCGGGAAGACCGCAAAAGCCCTGAAGAAAATCTCGGTCAGTGGCAGCAATAATATCGGTAGCAGGGCAGACAAGCGCCAATACTCGAGGTGCAGGTAAAAGCCTGTGAAGTGCAAGGTTTTGGCGGCGTATTGGTATGCAATGGTCAATACGGTGATGCCCAAACCAACCAGGACACCCTCGGCAATTTGGTTTGGAGAAAATTTCCCAATCAACAATTGCACTGGCTTCCAACCGTTTCTTTGGGTGGTGTACCAACTTAAGCCAAGCAGGGTGATGGCAAAAAATCCGAAGAACAAATCCCTGGCGACATCGCCTTGAACGGGCGTGAACAATGCCAGATAATTGCCGTACAACATTTTGCCGCCCAATAGCGCGGCAACGCCGCCAACCAGCACGGAAACAATCAAATGCGAGTAAACATTGCCGACCGTCCAGGGGCGTGGACCTTCCTGAATCTCGATGGTTGAAAGCGGTTCGATCTGGCTTTCACCGACCAAATGTGCGACCAACAATGCCACCAAAGTGATTAACCAAGGCAATGTCTTGCCGATCACCAGGGCAAAAACATTGTTGGAATTGCTGGTTTGGGTCAGTACCCTCGAGCCTTCAGAAACATTGCCCATGCCGTAATAGGCGTAAGCAAGTGCGCCCAGGGCGCGTTGGTACAAGCCTCTGTCCCTGGCGAATGCGCCTGGGTTGCCGGCGACTTGCTCCAAGGTTTGAATCGCGCCTGGTAAATTTCCGGCAATCCATTGGGTGCGTCCATATTCGGCTTGAATTTCGGGCGGACGGTTGGGTGAACTGCGCAGCAAATTCGCGGCAGCTTTGGGGTCACTTCTGACCATGATCTGAGCCAGTGCCAGACGGGCTTCGGTGTCGCTCGAGTCTAAATTGAGGGCTTCGCGGTAGGCGTTGATGCTTTCACTTTCGTTGCCGGCAAGTTGACTGGTCTGGGCGGTGATCTTGTACGCCAACACTTTGGATTTTAAGGACAATCTGGGGTTTTGCAGGGCGCTTTGTGCCAAAAGGTAGGCTTCATCAAATTTATTGTTTTGCAGCATGATCTCTGCGCCGATCACATCGTTTTGAGGGCTGCTCGAGTCGGCGAGGCGGGCTTGATCAACAAAACCTTGCGCTGCCGCAATGTTGTTCATGCGCAGTGCCACCCTGGCGTGCAATCGCAGTGAATCGCTGTAACCCAGTTGTTGAATTTCGGCTAATCGACAAGCGTTGTCGGCGGCATCGAAAAGTTTTTGTTGAAAAAACTCGGCGCATTTGTTGTATTGATCTTGGGCTTTGGAGTTGATTGCCTGACCAAAGGCAGTGCCGATCAGCACAAGCCAGATAAGGGATACACGCACGAGAAGCTTCACGAACCTCATCTTAGCATTTTACATTGCAATTTGGCGCACAAAACAGGTTTTACACTCGAGAAGTCTTTGGTATTGCGTCTCGCAAGGTCTTTTTGAGCATCCAGTGTAAACATGACATCGATTCCAAACCGTGTTTTAACATGCCCGCCAGCGCCAAGCATCACGCCTAAAACTTGATACCTGAGTATGATCTTGAGTAGGGTAAAGCATGAAGTTTCAATCACCACGCAAACTGGCTCTGGCTTTGGGTGGTGGCGGTGTGCGCGGTGCGGCGCATTTGGGTGTCTTGCGGGCATTGCAACAAGCCGATATTGAAGTAGCCGCCATCGCGGGCAGCAGTTCAGGGGCGTTGGCAGGCATGTTGTTCGCGCTCGAGACGGCGGGTTTCAGACGCGAGGACGAAGCCCCTGGCACGCAAACCAACGCTTTTGGGTCGCGCTCGAGAACCGAGATTTACCGTTTGATCGAAGCCATCGGCTCGAGCGGTTACGCGCATTTGCGCCAGGTTTTGTCCAACAAACCCAACAAGGGTTTTGATCTGATTGACGCCTTAAAAACCTTGTCGGGTTGGCAAAAAGTGATTTTGTCTGGCGTGTCTGGTCCTGGCATTGCCAGCCTCGAGCCGCTGCGTCAGAGTTTGCAGCCCTTGGTGGGCAGCGTTTGTTTTGAAGATTTAAACTTGGCGCTGGCATTTGTTGCCACCGATTTGATCGCTGGCGAAGAGGTGATTCTCAAGACGGGTTTGTTGCTCGAGTCTGCCATTGCTTCCTGCGCGATTCCTGGGGTTTTCCCGCCCGTGCTCTTAAATGGTCGTCATTTGGCAGATGGGCATGTGGTCAACAACGTTCCGGTCAGTGTGGCAAGGGGTTTGCTGCCAGAATCGTTTGTACTGGCGGTGGATGTTGGGTTCGATGCGCCCGCAAGTGTCCCCAAAACCGCCATCGAAGTGATCTTGCGGGCTGCCAGCATCAGCCGCGATCACCTCGAGCGTCATCACATGAATCAGGCAGACATGGTCTTGCATGTCGGTCAGGAAGTGCCCTCGGGCGTGTTCGATTTCGAGCACAGCCGAGAGCTTTTTGAAGTTGGCATGGAACAAACCCGAAAAATCGTTCCAGGCTTGCGTGAAGCGCTTGGCTTAGAACCCAAAGCCTTGAAACCCAGAAAACCTGGTTTGCTCGAGAAATTCTTGAAGCGCAACGAAGCCCTAAATTCAAAATAAAACCTTGCTCGGTTTTGCGCTTCAATCAGAAATATGTAAAAATCGCCAGGTGTCTCGAGTTCGCTTGGGACAATTTTCAGTCGCATTCGCGGGGTGTATTTGGGTATTGTGGGGAATCTATCTTGCATCTCGTGTAACTCGAGGTCGTGAAGTTGCAATGAAGTTTTAGGGAGCGTGACATGACGTATCGGTTTCAATTTCAATTGTTTTCGCTCGAGGTTGTTCAGTTTGTGATTCTTGAGAGGTTTGGGGTGATGGGATGACGTTATTAGATCGGTTTTTTTCGGATACTCCCGATTCGAGTGCGAAGTTGTGGTTGACTTCTGCCATCGTCTGGGGCGTGATTGGCATGACATTTGGTGTTTTCATGGCAACGCAATTTATGTTTCCTGACATCACCAAGGGTGTGCCGTGGTTGTCATTCAGCCGCATTCGTCCCTCGCATGTCAACACGGTGGTCATGTCCTGGGTTTCAATGGCGAGCATCGGTGCCTGTTTTTACATGTTGCCGCGCCTGGTCAAAACCCCGCTTTATTCCGAGCGTCTGGGTACAATGACAGGTTGGCTCTGGAATATTTTTGCCACCCTCATTCCTTTGACGCTTTTGAACGGCTATTCCGAAGGTCGCGAATGGGCAGAATTGATTCCTCCGATGGATTGGTTCATGCTGATCTTGCTGGTGCTTACGGCAGTCAATGTGTTCATGACCGTCGCCCGCCGCACCGAACCGCAACTGTACGTTTCGGTCTGGTATTGGCTGGGTTCATTCGTTGGCATGAGCATGGTTTGGATTGTCGGCAACCGAACCTTCGTCCCCCTGGACGGTTTAAACGACGCCATCGCCAACTGGTTTTACGCCCACGACGTGCTTGGGCTTTGGATCACGACCATGGGCATTGGCATCATTTACTTTTTGCTACCCAAATTAACTGTGGGTAAAAAAGGCGAACCTGGCAACCCAATTTTTTCGCACAAATTGTCTTTAATTGGTTTCTGGGGCAATTTTGCGTTTTACACCGGCATCGGTGCACACCACATCATTCAGTCCCCCGTTCCAGAATGGCTCAAAGCCTTCGCCATCGGCTCGAGTGTCCTGATGAGCATTCCAGTGTATTCAGCCAGCGCCAACTTTTTCTTGTCCACCCAAGGACGTTGGGACAACCTGGCTTGGAATTTACCCTTACGCTTTATGACCTTCGGTTGGGTCATGTACGCCCTCTCGAGCTTCCAGGGTTCACTCCAAGCCGTGCGCAGCATCAACTGGTATCAGCACTTTACGGGCATTGTCAGCGCCCACGCGCACTTGGCAATGCTTGGCGGTTTTAGCATGGTGCTGTTTGCCGCCATTTATTACACCGTGCCGCGCCTTTATAAAGTCGAATGGTACTCCAAAAAATTGGTCGTGGTTCACTTCTGGACGTTCTCGGTTGGTTTTATCATGTTCTTTATCACCTGGACGACGATGGGCTTTATTCAAGCCGCCAGTTGGAACATGGGCATCAATGTCCAACAAACCGTGCCGTTCTTGAAACCATTTGTCATGGTGCGTTGGTTATCTGCCACCGTCATGATTTTCGGGGTTTACATTTTTGCTTATAACGCAATCCAAACCGTTCGTGCCGCCAAACGTCAAACAGTCACTCGAGGCTCGAGTGTCGCGCCCGCCCTTACCCCTGCTGCGGCAGACGATTAAACAAAGGAGGTCAGAAGATGTTGAATGCAAGAAACTTTATTATTGGACTGGCTTTCCTGCTGCTCGTTAGCGGCGTGACTTCTTTGGTCGTGATCGTTCCAGCGGCAAGTTTTAACCCCGAACCCACGCCTGGCTTGCGTCCGTACACCGCCACCGAATTAAAGGGTCGCGCGATTTTCCAACGCGAGAATTGCTACGTTTGCCACAGCCAATTTGTGCGGTTTCAAGATGAAGGCACCGGTCCGACCTCGCAGGCTGGTGACTTTGCCTACGATCGCGTAAACCTTCTGGGAACGCTGCGTAACGGTCCTGACCTGTCTTACGAGGGCGGTCTCTACCCCGACGAATGGCATATCGGTCACCTTAAATCACCTCGTGCGTACCTGCCTGGTTCTTTTATGCCCAGCTACAGTTACTTAAATGACGGCGATATTCGCAACTTGGTGGCATTTATTCAGTCGCTCGGCACGCGCAACACCAGGGCTTGGGAAACCAAAGATGTGAATGTGCCTGAAAAATATCGCAACCTCAAATCACCATTTAATGCCAGCAACGCCGGTTCTGGTCGCGGTATCTACAACCAAAACTGTGCCGCTTGTCACGGTTACGAGGGTCGTGCCGATGTGCCACTGGCGAAAATGTTTTACCCAAAGCCAGCCGCCAATTTTCACCTGCCGCGCTATAAAGACTTCACCGACGGACACTGGTACAACAAGGTTGGTCGGGGCGTTCCAGGCACACGGATGCCGCGCTGGGATCAAACTTTAAACGAAGAGCAAATCTGGTACGTGGTTGAATACTTAAAATCACTGGCTAAAGATCAAGATTTGACCGCCAAACCAGGACGCGAAAAGTATTACGACGCAAAAACCTTGCAACCGGGCAATGTCGAACGCGAGTATTCGGGTGCACCTAAAGCCACGAAAGGACATTAATCATGCTAAGCCGCTCGAGTCTTCAAAAACCGGCAACATTGCTCGTGTTCTTCTTAAGCTCGAGTGCATTGGCAGATCATGTTCCGGCGGTTGGTTTGGATTACAAAGGCACTTGGGTTGTGTTAATTGCGGTGGGCGTTATTTTTTCGCTGTTGGTCTTGTCCGCACTTTGGGCGTATCTGGATGGTCAGTTTAACAACGCCGAGCGCGTCAAATTTAACCTCATCGAGCCTGACAACGATTTTCTGTTTGGGCGAGTCCCAAGCATCGAACGTCCAGAACCAGACACCAAGTAAACTAAAAAAGTTATCTCGAGCATCTCGCTCGTATCGGAGGAATCAATGAGTCTCGAAACTCCCAGCACTGAAACCGAATCAGAAGTCGCCAACAATTTTCAGGACATTCACGGCGATCACACCCACGAAATCGCTGGGATTCGGGTGGGCGAACGCAACGTTCCAGCTTCAGCGATTGCAGTATTTTTGTTTATTATTTTTATCGCCCTCGGAATTTCTTGGATTCCAGCCCAGGGGTTTTAATGAAGCAGGTTTTAATGAGGCAGGTTTTAATGAAGCGACTTTTAGCAATCAGCACCTCAATCACGCTGGCACTGTTTTTGGGTGCGTGCAGCATCAAAGCCGACTCGAGCAAAATTGGTGGTGATGTTTCACTCAAAGGCGACATCAAACTGCCCGGTGCAGCAAATGTGACTGCCGAAGAGGTGGCTTACAAATGGAATTACCCTAAATACCCTGAACAATACCAGGTCAATCCGCTCGAGCGTACCAATGAGGACGGCGAGAAAACCGATTACCTGAATGGGCGCGAACTTGCCGAAAATGGTTCTTACGCAGGTCATTGGATTGAAGGCGAAGATGTCAAACTCTTACCTGTTGCCAATCCGAATTTGGTGACAGGCAATTTGTTATTTGATGTTTTAAAAGACAAAATTACGCCCGAAATGTTGCCAACGTTGGATGAAAGTCCATTTCAGGCATTTTTGAAGTTGCAAAATGGTTTAAAAGACATACCAAGTCCTATCTACGTCACCATGAATGCTTTTGTTGAACAAAAAGATGCGACTGGTAAAACTGAGCGTGTACCTGTTCCCGTACAAGAACCAATCACATTGGACAAAGAACATTTGTGGAGTTTAGCCATGGCATTGTACGTCAAGCTCGAGCCTGACTGGAAGTCAACAGCGCCCGTCAAACTTGACCCTAAATCTAAGCCAAAAGACGGTAAGGGTATTTTTGGAAACTGCAACATGTGTCATGGTGCGGACGGTTGGGGCAAAGGTCACTCTGGGTTGATGTTGCAACCACCACCAGCCAATTTTCATGAACCGAGACGTTTATTGAATCGATCAGAAACCAAGCTGCGTGTCGCATTAAAACATGGCATTTATGGTTCGGCAATGCCACAATGGGTTGACAAATTAAGCGACGCCGAAATTAACCTTGTGGTCGCTTACCTACGCACATTTACTTACAGTGTTGACCCACCAATTGCCACTGTCAAACCCGAAGGAGCTAAGCCATGATAGACCGCCGCACGATCCTCAAAGGCATTACCGCCATTCCAATTCTGGCTGTTGTGGGTGGTATGGGGGCAGCTTTGTTAAGCTTCCTCAAACCCAACCTTAAACCCCTATCAATACCAACGGCTGAAGTCCCACAAAACAAAGATTTAAACGCCGCTTCGCTCGACGAATTTCCCAAAGAATGGGATGTCAAACCATTTGTTTTCACCCAAATTACCCCAGAATACTCGAGCAAAGGCTCACAACAAACCGATATTCCAGGCTATATTTTGCGAGTTCCGAACGTTCTTGATCCAGCAAAAATTGGTGATCTGGGCGCGTTGCGTGAAGGTTACGGCGTAGCCGAGCACAAGGGCGAAAAATACTCGATGGTGGTCATCTCGAGAATCTGCGCCCATTTGGGCTGTATCTTCGAGTACCACACTGGCGATGAGGTCTGCACAGGTTTTAATTACTGTGGTGAAAGCGTTGCTACCAAAGGCGCGGCAGGACACCCGTTGTTTAGTTGCCCTTGTCACCTTAGCGTGTACAACCCTATAGAATCTCAAGACGTTTCTGGGGTACAACGCGTAGGTAAAGTCGTCTCTGGTCCAGCCCCGCGCACACCGTTTCCGTTCAGATTTGTGCTCGAGAGTGGCAATGTGATTATCAAAGGTTATGGTTGAACTCGAGTTTCACGACATAAGACACTCAAGCCAAGTCACTCAAGTATTTTTTAAGGGGGAGCACCGATGGCAGCACCAACAATTCCAAGCGCAGCAAGCACCAAGAAAGCAGGTCCGAGCGTCGGACAAAAAGTTGCGATCTGGTGGACCAAAAGCGCTAAAAACTTAGATTTGTTCGACGAGAATTCCAGGGAGAAAGTCAAAACCGACCCGTGGTTCATGCTGGGCGGTATGGCATTGCTTTTCTGGTACATCACCATTGTCACTGGCACTATTTTGATGTTCTATTACGTGCCCGATGCGACTGGACCAATTTACCAGTCTTGGCTTTCGGTCAAGAATATTCTCGAGGGAGAATCGGGTTGGGTCATTTACATGACGCGTCAATTGCACAAATACGGGGCAGATGCCTTGATTGTGGCGTTAACATTACGGGTTTATCGTATGTATTTCCGTGGTGAATTCAAGAGTTACAACCAACTTTCCTACATTGCAACTGTTATTGGTCTGATTCTTTCCATGTTCTCGGGTTTGACGGGTTATTTGTTGATCTGGAATCAACGGGCACTCTGGGCAACCAAAGTCTTTGCGACCTTCCCAACCTTTGTTGATAACTTTCATGAAATTCCTACCATTGCGGCTTTGCCGCTTGTCCCAGAAATCCTCAAAGCCACGCTGGGTGTTGCCCAAATTGGGCATATCTCGGCAGATTACATGCTTGCAGGGCTTTCAATTGGTCCCGCCACACTGACCCGTTTTTACAGCGCTCACTTTATGCTTAGTATTTTGGTAATTATTTTGGTCGAAGCCTATTTTGCCCGTAAAGGCAAAGGCGATAAAGGTGTGGGCGGCGCAGGTCGCGTGCCGCGCATCAACCTGCCTTGGTATTCGGTGGTTGCCTTCTTGATTATTTTGGTGGCAATCTCAATTTTTGTTCCAGTCGAAACGGGTTCGCCTGCCAATTACAGCGTCACGCCAAACCCAATTCTTTCGGACTGGTATTTCTTGGGCTTGTACCAAATGATGAAACTCTGGAAACCTGCCAGCGCGACATTGCAAACCCTACTGATACCCCTTATTGCGTTCCTGGTCGTATTTCTCGATTACAGCCCCGAACGCAACCCTTGGAAGCGCCCCTTCTGGACGATGGTTGGCATTTACGGCTTGGTCAGTTGGTTGGCATTCAGCATCTTGATTATCCTGTCCATCGCCGACATTCACCGCGATCCACCGTATGTCTACCTGGTCAGCATGATTATGCTCGGCGGCGGTGCAATCTGGCACTTGGTGCAACGCGCCAGAAACCGTCGTGAACAAAAAGCACTCGAGGCTGCCAAAGCTCAAGCCGCCATCGTTGCTGCCGACAAAGCCTAAAATCTCGAGGAATGATGAAGGGAGCGCAATGAAAGGCAGCATGTGGTTGTTCACGGGTATCACGTTTTTTGCTGCGATCTCGGTTTTCTCGAGGGGTTACGCGGCGTTGATGGAATTCTTTAAACTCCCAACGGGTGCTGGTTTATTTTCGGTCATGTTTTACCTGGTTATTTTGTTGTTCTTGCTGTCTGTTATGGGTTTTATCATGTACGGCACCGAACGC
Source organism: Deinococcales bacterium (assembly GCA_043730305.1). GTDB lineage: Bacteria > Deinococcota > Deinococci > Deinococcales > JAAFIG01 > JANXTZ01. The sequence goes on from JAYTKL010000343.1 coordinate 9,685, forward strand.
AAGAACGGCAATGTGAAAGTCAAGAACCACCTGTTTGAACGCTTGCTTGGTTATGACAAAGATGCGGTTTTACCAACACCAAAAGCAGAAACGCCAAAGGAGACAAGCAAGTGAACCAAGCCATCAAAGGATTCATCGCACTCGCATTGGTAGGACTGGGAATGGTGTTCATCGTTCTGACCTTGGGCGCATTTGCCCATGCCAACCCCGACGCGCCCATCCCAGGGGTGTCGTTGTTGCGCAGCATCGAGGA
>JAYTKL010000344.1:0-1273 GCA_043730305.1 Deinococcales bacterium
AAATTCCGGCAATGGCGGCAACCGCAAGCGACCCAATGGCAAGCGTGAAACGGTTGTAAAAACTCGAGCTTCGCAAACTGAAGGCGAGCGGTAGAAACAGCATGACAATGCTGAGCTGCCCGAATTCGACGCCGACGTTAAATCCAACCAATGACCGCAGCAGGGTCGCTCGGGTTAACTCGAGGTCGGAAAGCACGCTGGCAAATCCAAATCCGTGAATTAAACCAAATCCGAAGGCGACCAGCCAGCGGCGGCGTTCTTGAACCACAGGAAAAACATTGTTGAGTGCGGCGAGTACCACGGATGCGGCAATGGTGCTTTCGACCAGTCTCGAAGGCAGATTAACAACCTCGAGTGCTGCCAGTGACAGGGTAATTGAGTGCGCCAGGGTGAAGGCGGTGACAATTTTCAAAACGCTACGGAGTGCAGTTTTGAAGTTTCCAACGGGCAGCCAGCGTCCGTTCTCGCGGCGCAGAACGCTGGGCAACAAGAGTGCAAGCAAAAACAGAATGTGGTCGATACCGCCCCAAATATGAAACACGCCCTCTTTTACAAACTCGAGAAACTGCGAGATAGCGCTTTGCTCGTGAAGTTGAACGCTGAGGTTGCGGTTTTCTGGGCTAAAAATCGCGGTTTGCGTGCCGCCTACCGTCTCGAGGTTCAGTAAGCCCCGATGTTGTGGGTCAAGGTCAAAAAACAAGTTGTAATCGATTTTTAGGGCACTCGGGTTGCTCGAGCAATCGCTGGAAAACGGCAGCACCACGTAAGCGCCGTCGGTGTGGTTGTCCACCAAATATCCGCTGGTGTTCAGTTTGCAGGCTTGATTCTGGCTGCGAAGCTCGAGTTTGGAAAGCAGGTAACTTTCCACGGCGATACGGTGGGTTTTCAATTCTCCCCAGGTGATCGCGCCGTCATCGTTGTCGTCAAGTCCTATCGCATAATCCAGATCGCGCAGTGCCACATCCCAGCGTCCTGTCAGGCTCGAGCTTTTGAGGTTGATATTGAGGTACGAATCGCTGGCTTTGTGGGCAAATGCGAGACTCGAGCTTAATAAAATGGACACGAGACAGATGAAGGCACGTTTCATTTCAAAACCGCTTTCACTTGCGAAACCAGTTTGGCAATTCGAGCATCCTCGAGTTTGGTCGTGTTAAACCACTCGAGCACGGGTTTGGCGGTTTCAAATTGACGGCTGGCGATGGCAGCCTCGAGCAAGATTTTGGCGTCGAGTGGTTCGTGCTGCACCAACCAGTTGGCTTGGGCGAGCTTCAAT
>JAYTKL010000345.1:0-12027 GCA_043730305.1 Deinococcales bacterium
GTCTATGCCAGGGTCACTGAGCGCGATACGGCGTACGATCTCGCAGTTTGAGATGCCGTAACGGTCGTCGATCAGTTCGGCATCCTCGGTAAACAATCGCACGCGCAACGACAAATCGGGTCCGATCGGTCCGCGAAGTCGCGCCTCGAGTCCGATCTCCCAACCCTCAAGGTCAGGCGTCCAGTGCAGCACCTCGATTCGGGTTTCGGGTACGACCTCGAGCCAGACGGGTTGCCAGATGCCTGTGGTGCGCGGATACCAAATGCCGTGCGGCTCGAGCGCCCAGTCTTGTTTGCCGCGCGGTTTTGCAAGGTCATGCGGGTCGTCTTCGGCTCGCACGACGATCTCGAGCCTCGTTGAGTCGCGGCGTTGCCGCGTCAAATCAAGCCAGAACGGCGTGTGCCCGCCGCGATGTTCGCCAATGAATTGACCGTTGACCCAGACCCGAGCGCTGTAATCGACCGCCCCGAAGTGCAGCAGCAGCCTCGAGCCGAGCTGCGGCAGTTCATTTGGCTCGAGGTTCAGTTCGAGCGCGTACCAGACGACCGGATGAAAGTTGGTATCACCAATTCCGCTCGCCAGGCTTTCCGGCGCAAACGGTACGTTGATCTCGCGGTCAAAGCTCACCTCTTCTGGAACGCACCAGGCTTGGGCGTCATCGTAGGCGAAGCGCCACAGACCGCTGAGGTCGCGCCAATCGGTTCGCTCGAGCTGTGGATTTGGGTGATTGGAAAATTCCACGATGACCTTCTTATTGACAGACGTGAAGGTCTGTTCAAGGTGCTGGATTTGAATTGAGAACTCCAATATACTAACAATAAAACTTGTTATAAGTCAATTAAATAATTATGTATGAATCATCGGTCACTGCGGCTTCTGATCATTTTTTGTGTCACACAAGTATTTTATTTGCAAATTCTACAAATCAGTGATTTCAAGGTAGATTAACAAGCATTCATTTATCGCAACTTTTTATGTTATAATTGCGACAATCATTTACGGAGGTCAAACATGCCAATCAGTGGTTCAAAAATCCTCATGGTTGACGGTGAATCCTCGCTGCCAGTCCTCAAAGCCCTCGCCAGCGAGACGCGAATGTTGATCCTCGGACTTCTCTCGCACAACGTGCTCAACGTCTCCGAACTTGCCGCCGTGCTCGGACTACCGCACTCGACGGTCAACTTCAACCTCAAGCAACTCGAGGAGGCTGGACTGCTGCACGTCGAATACGAACCTGGCACGCGCGGATCGCAAAAACTGTGCTCAAAACTTTACGACGAGATTCAAATCAAGATGCCTGGCGTGGCGGTGCAATCGGACAGCACCGAACGCACCGAAATCTCAATGCCAATCGGCAATTACCGTCACCTCGAGGCGACACCGACCTGCGGTCTCGCCTCGGACACGAAAATTATTGGAATGCTCGACGACCCACGCAGCTTTTTTGAACTCGAGCACCTGTTCGCACAAATTTTGTGGTTCAGACAAGGTTATGTCGAATACGCCTTCCCCAACAACCTGCCATACGGCGCCCGTGCCAAAGCCCTCGAGCTGAGCATGGAAATCTGCTCCGAAGCGCCACAATTTGATCCCGACTGGCCCTCTGACATCACCATCTGGATCAACAACATCGAAATCGGCACTTGGACCTCGCCAGGCGATCTTGGCGGCTCGAGGGCGCATCTGACCCCAGATTGGTGGCAACTTGACCAGTCCACACACGGCTTTTTAAAGCGCTGGCGCGTCACCGACACGGGAACGGTGATCGACGGCGAGGGTCTCTCGAGCACTGACATCAACTCGCTCTCGATTGAAGCCAACAACCATATTGCCCTTAAAATTGGGGTCAAACCAGATGCGCGTCACGTGGGCGGCATCAATTTGTTTGGACGAAAATTTGGCAATTACCCCCAAGACATCGTGATGCGACTCGAGTATGCCTTCGCTCAGGATGTAAAACCTGTTCAGGTGCGCTGATCTCATAAGCCCTACCCCCACAAAACAGGTCTTTTCTGGGGCAATCGTTTGTGGTTTGGCTGACCTTACCGTTAAAGCCTAATAACTTTTGTTGGAAGTCGAATTCTTGTTTCAGGCGTGCCTGAAACTTGAAGATAAATTGTCCTTCTGACTCGAGGGTTTTAAAAACTCAAGCAATCACGCCATCAATACGTGTTCATCTTCTCGAGCTTGTCATTGAGCACAATCACGCCGCCCTCACCAGTGGCAACCGCAACATGACCATCAATCATTGGGCTGACATCGCGGGCGTTATTGCCAAATTGCTTGCGGTTCTCGACTTTGAATTGCTCGAGGTTGACTGTGGTGATAAAACCAGTACGGTCTGAAAGGTACGCGATGCCTTGCAAAATCGTCATTTTATCGGCTTGACCCTCGAGTTTCAGGGTTTGCACAAGTTTGCCCGAGTTGGCGTTCACGGCGATCAGTGCGCCCGCGTGATCGAGCACGATCAGGTTGTCTCCGTACTGCCCGAGTGCGACGGGGGCAGTGCCGATTTTGAATCGGTTGATTTCTTTGTTGGTGTCACGGTCTAAAATGCTGACCGTTCCCATGACGTGATGCGTGGCATACACCCGAGTGTCCAGAATCAGCAAATCATCCATCAGGTCATCCATCGGCAGACTCGAGCTTGGGGTTTCAGCAATCCGAGCCTCGAGCATGGTTTTGCCGTCAAGGTTTCGTTTAAACTCGAGCACAATACCAGATTCGGAACTTTTCACGATCACGGTGTTGCCCTGCACCGCAAGACCTGCCGCACCTGCGGGAACGTCCCAATCGTCAATCATTGCGCCTTTTGTCTCGTCAATGATAAAGAGTTTGTTGTTGGCGGCGTCGAGCAGATAGCTGTAACCGTCCAGACTGACGGCATTCGTGAAATAACACGGTTTGCCTGTCGGAAATTTAATGGCTTGCCGTTGTCCGCTCGAGCTGATTAACACCACGGGCGTCACGACTGCGCCAGAGTTGGCGTAAACCAGACCACCATCTCGAGTCGAGGCGACCACGCTGGCATTGACGGGGTCATGGGCGCTTTTGAAAATGTTGGGCATGAGTGACATAAATCCGAAAATAACGACTGCCCCGACCACGTAAAACACTGGCGCGAACCGTTGCAAGATCGAACGTGGCGCGGAGGCTCGAGTACGGTTGCTTGGGGCGCTCGCGGTGTTGGCACGGGTTTCTCGAGTTTGCCCAGAACTTTGAGACTCGAGTTTGGCGGCATTCATGACTTTGGCTTTCAAACCCGCCGGCACGGGCGCGGCTTCGCTTGTCGCAAGACCTGTCAGCACCGCCTCGAATTCTTTGGCTTCACGCGCAAATTCGAGGTCGGTTTTGAGCAATACTTCAACCGCAAGGCGTTCCTCGAGGGTCGCCACGCCAAGAATCACGGCGGGCAAGGCTTCTTGTAGTTCCAAACGGGTCATTGCAATCCTCCCAAAACGCCGCGCAGTTTGTCCAGCGCGTACTTCAAACGACTTTTGACCGTGCCTATCGGAACGTTCATCCGTTCCGAAATTTCTTCCCTCGAGAGCGCCCCAAAGTACGCCAATTCTACGGTCTGACGGTGGGCTTCACTCAACTCGAGCATGGCAGTACGCACAGAGACACTCAGTTGCTGCATTTCGGCTCGCTCGAGCGGTGTCGCTTCTGCGCTGGCAATCGGTAATAAATTGCCCTCGTCATCCTCGAGTGGCACGCTTGGGCGTTCACGGCGCAGCACGTCTATCGAGGCATTGCGAATCAAGGTCAGCAAGAACGTGGACAGCGATGCCCGCGTCGGGTCAAAACCCCTGGGGTTACGCCAGAGTTTCATGAACGCGTCCTGGACTATTTCTTCGGCTCGAGCTTCAGAACCACTGATTCGTTTTGCCAGCCCAAACGCCACGCCCGAGTAGCGGTCGAACAATTCCGAGAACGCCATTTGGTCTTCAAACTCGAGCCGTGCGACCAAGACCGCATCGGTGAGGCTCGAGGTATCGGTTGAGATCATGAGCGGTATTCTAACTGGCATTGGCAGGGCGTAGCTTAGGGTCACGCATGGTCTCCTCTAAAATTGTTTACGCCAGCGGTTGCAAAAAAGTTCAAATTGCTGCCAGAGACTCAGATTTTGGCTTTTATAAACTCGAGTAATGCCTGAAATTCGGTTTGTTTGAAGTTCGGGAACTTTTTATTTTCATTTGCATCCAATGGTTAAGATGATTCTCGCCTTGGAAAACCATTTGATTTCCAGCCAACTCTCGAGCCTCACCGATGCCGCGCTCGTGAGCTTGGCGTGCCATGGGCGCGAGGAGGCGTTTGACGAACTGGTGCAACGTCACAGCCCCAGGCTTCACGCGGTCGCCTCGAGAATTGTTGGGCGCGAAGAGGCGTATGACGTGATTCAGGATGCGTTTATCAGCGCGTACCGTGCCTTAAAGAGTTTTAAAAATCAATCTCAGTTCACAACTTGGCTGCACCGAATTGCCTTAAATTGTTGTTACGCCCGAATTCGCAAGCACCCAGAAACCAACAACGACCTCGAGATGCCGTTCGAGGTCAGCGATGCTCGAGCGCACCCGATTGACGTGGTTGAACGCCGAGATTTGCGCTTTGCGCTCGAGCGGGCATTAAGTGAGATCAAGATTGAATTTCGTGAAACTTTCGTGCTGGTCGAATTTGGTGACTTGGATTACGCCGAGGCGGCGATTGTGCTGGGTGTAGAATTGGGAACAGTCAAGTCCAGAATGTCCAGGGCACGCGGCGCACTGCGGGAAAAGTTGGAAGCGTGGGGGTACAAGCCATGAAGCGCAATCAAGCTGTAGAACTTGCCAACCTCGAGCCAGAAGATGCCGCTTGGGCGAGCTTTCTGTCGAGCGCCGCCGAGTTGCGCGAAGTGGACGAGAACGCCGCGCCCAAAGTTTTAAACGCTTTAAAACTCGAGCGTGAACATGATGCGACTTGGGCAAATTACCTCTCGAGCGGCGCGGTGTTACGACCCGTGGATTATGCCAGCGTCAAACCAGCCATCGAAGCCGTCAAACTCGAGCGAACCCGAGCCAGAAAAGTCTTGCGTTTGAACATCATGAAGTTTGTCACAGCGAGCGCGGCGGTGGCAGCCGTGATGATTGGCGTTCTGGTCTTTCGTCCCGCCAGTACCGATGCCGACCCCACCGAGGCATTCACCGCCTACCAGGAAGCCAGTCAGGGTTGGTAATGAAACGCGTCTCTCGAGTCATGGCTGGTTTACTGCTTCTGGGCGTGGCGTTTGCGCAGAACGTTCCGATCATGCCCAAAAACCCCTTGAATTATTTGCTGAAGTCCTTGCAAACCGAAGCGGGTTTGAATCTAAAAGGTAACGTGCAAGAAACCGTGATTTTCCCACCGCGCAAAGAGACCGATCAGACCAAAGAAAACCTGCCCGCACCGCCACCAATCAACCCAAATTTGCTGCGTCAAAACTTTAGCTCGAGCCTCGAAAACGGTGAGCAGGTCGCGGGACGCAACACCTGGAAAATCACCTTCACGCCCAACAACCACGACGCCGCCAGCTTCCAATTCTGGATTGACCGAGAATGGAACGTTCGGCTGGCACATCAGGAGACAGACTTTAACAACACCATCACCAGCCAAGCACGTTTTATCAGCCTGAATGGTAAACCATCCGTTCGCAAAGATGGACGCACCCTGGGCAAACTCGAGTTCAAACCAAAACTCGAGGCGTTCTTGGCAAAAACCGTGGGCGACATTGCCCTGCCCGAGGGTTTCAAAATTTTTGGCTTGCGGGTTCGCACCGTTGGTCAAGACAACCAACCCGCCCTCGAGGTCAGAGCCAGCAACGGTTTAAGCGTGATGGTGATTGTGTTCTCACCGATTAAAACTCGAGCCACCCCAAAACTAGCCATCCGCAAATTGCTGACCAAAAATGCGGACGCCTGGGTGTGGGTGATCGGCAACCTGCCCGAAGCGCAATTGCAACGCAGCGCAAACAGCGTGGTCAATCCGCTCGATTTGACGGGTTTACTGGTGAAATTTAGCGAACAAGGCTTGAAATAACAATCTCGAGTTCACAACAATTTTTGCAACGCCTCTTTGGTCAAGCGTTCCCCTGCCGCTTGCAGGGTTTCTCGAGTTTTACAAAACGCAAACCGCAAGGCTTTCGGCGCAACATGGGCGTGGTCGCTCGAGTAAAACATTTGCATCGGCATGGCGGCGACCCCGATTTCTTGCACGAATCGTTTGGCAAGATCGTTCGTGTCGCCAGGGAATCGGCTGGTGTCGGCGTTAATGAAGTACCCGCCGTCGGGTTGCCAAAACTCGAGTTTTGCATTTTTTAGGATTTGAGCCAGCAGGTCACGACGATCAGCCATTTGGGCTTGAAAACTTTGGAAGTAATTGTTCTGTCTGGTTTGCTCGAGCGCGATGGCGATGGCTTCCTGTACGGGTGTCGCAGCCGCGAACGAAACCCATTGCGCCCCGCGCCTGATGGCGGCAGAAATGCTGGGGCTGGCTGTCGCCCAACCAATTCGCCAACCTGTGACCGAAAACATTTTCCCTGCCGAACCGATTGTGACGGTTCGTTCACGCATTCCTGGCAAACTGGCAATAGAAATGTGGTTTGCACCGTACACCAGCCAGTCGTAGGCTTCGTCGCTTAAAACATAAAAATCAAACTCGAGCGCCAGGGCGGCAATCCCTTCAAGTTCAGTGCGGTTAAAAACTTTGCCTGTTGGGTTGTTGGGCGTGTTCAAAATTAAAATTTTGGTCTTGCTTGAGCACAACGCCCGCAACTTCTCGAGGTTGAGCGCAAAATTATTTTCCGCCTCGAGTGGCAAGTATTTGGCAACGCCACCAGACAGCCAAACTTGCGGCGCGTACATGTCATAGGTCGGCTCGAGGATGATCGCTTCGTCGCTTGGCTCGAGCAGCGCTTGAATGCTCGAGTACATGGCTTGGGTTGCACCAACGGTGATCGTGACTTCCGATTCTGGGTCGGGGGTGAAACCAAGATTGCTTGCCAGGGTTTCGCTCACGGCGCGTTGCAACCGTCCGTGACCCCTCGGCGGGGCGTACTGATGCAAATTACTCGAAAAAGCTTCTTTGGCGGCTGCCAGCACGAAATCTGGCGGGGCAAAATCTGGGAAGCCCTGCCCCAAATTGACCGCGCCATGCTCCAGTGCCAGCGCGGTCATGGCGGCAAAAGGACTGGGAGCAAAATCTGCGACTCGAGAAGCCAGGGGTTTCATGGGTGTTTAAAGCATAACAGGAGGACAGATTGGAAGTTGAGGGTTTGGGAACAAAATTTTTATTTTTGCATCTGAAAACTGAACGCAACGAGATTCAAGCTTTTGATGAAACCACACGAATTTGGTTCAAGGCTGAACTCAAAATCTTGCGCGTCTGGCTTATCCAGTGAAAGGAAATACCCATGAAAAACGCTATTAAACTCGGAGCTGTCCTGACCCTCGCCGCACTGATGGTTGCCTGTAACGCTGGTGGCTCGCAAGTCACCACCAATCCAAGCAATGCCGAGGTGAACGCCACCGCCAGCGCCATGACCGACGAACTTGTCAGCTCGAGCAGCCTGGTGACGGTTGAAAACTCGGTCAATTCGCTGAGCTTCGGTGAGAGCACGCCGTCAAATTTACGCGCCCATCCGACTTGCGTGACCGTCACGCCCTCTCCTCTGGTAGACACCGACGGCGACGGTGTGCCAGATTCGGCAACCTACACGTTTGATTGCGCCGTAAACAGCACGTTCTTTTCGTACACCAAAACGGGCACGTTCATCGTGACCGATCCCTCGAGCGATGCGGGCGTGTGGGGCTTTGATTCGACCAGCGACCTGACCGAAACGCGCACCAACAAGATCACGGGCAAGGTTGTGACCGAAGTTCGCAAGGGCAGCCGCAGCCCACGCAAGACCGCCGATCAGGTTGTGCAAAGCCACAACATCACGACCACCCGCAGCGTGACCGACGAACCCACCGCCACCATCACGAACTTATGGAATTACGTCTTTAACGCCAGCACACTAGGTTCAATTGCAATGGGGCAACCACTGCCAGCAGGCACGGCAAGCTTGGCTGGCAACTGGAGTTACAGCCGCGACACCAAAAGCCGCACCTATGCCGTGTCCACCATCAGCCCATTGCAATACGACCCAACTTGCACAGACCGCCTGAAAATCGTCAGCGGCAAACTGCGCGGCACGCTATCGAACAACAATGGTGAGGGCTTTATCGAAATCACCTTTGGCGCTTGCGGTACTGATCCAACCGTGACCAAAAACTTTACCAGCAACTAAATCCATCAGTTTTACCAGAATGGATTCGGGATGCCCCGAGTCCATTTTTCGTTTCTCGAGTCAATGAACGTAGGGGCAAGACGTGTCTTGCCTTTTTGCACCAGATTCCTGGAGTTTGAACATGGTATTCAACAAATTTTAGCCGCATTATTCGTTTCTCGAGCGACTGTCTGAACTTAAAAATTTGAGCTAAACTTCTGGTATGACCACACCCAAACTTGACCTGGCGTCATCAGTCATTGCCCGCACCGAGGAAGCGCTCAGCCGTTATCAATTTGATCACAGCCAGGTGTATTACACCTTTGCCGACAAAGCCATCGTGCCAACGTTTTTGTCACGTACGCTTTCCAGAACGGGTGTCAACGTCAGTCAAGCGTTTCACGGCGTGCATTCTGACCTCGAGTTGTTTCCCGCCTTTGGCGCGAGCATGTCGTTCATGCGTTCCAGGTTCGCTCGAGATGTCTGGGAGGAAGGTCGCGGCGGGGTGCATATTCTGCCTCGGGTGGGCTTGTCCGACGCTGGAAGACTCGAGGATGTTCGCTCGAGTGCGCCCGCGCTGGTGGGCGTGGCGCTGGGCATCAATGAAACCGATGATTTTCTGAAAGCCGTTTTTCAAGAACCCAATCTGGCGTTTGCCAGCATTGACATTGCCCACGGCGCAAACGTGGCGGTCTTGCCCTTGCTCGAGCGAATTCGGGGGTTGGGCGTGAAGCAGGGCATTATTCTGGGCAATGTCGGCAGCGTGGAGGGATTTGTGTTCGCGTACTGGCTGATGAAATTATCGGGTTTTCAAAATTTTGTCATCAAGGTCGGGGTTGGACCTGGTTCGGTCTGCACCACCCGCATCAACACGGGCGTCGGCGTTGGACAACTGACGGTACTCGAGCAAATTTATGCCGCCAGGGCAGAACTTGGTTACTTTGACGCGCAACTCATTTCTGATGGAGGCGTGAATGCGGCGGGCGATTTCGTCAAAGCGCTGGTTTACAGTGAGGGCGTCATGATGGGCAAATTCTTCGCTTCGGGCAGTTTTGAAGACGAAGTCCTGATCCTCGAGGGTGGCAAGCTGACTGGTGTACATTTGTTCGGCATGGCAAGCACGCTTGTGACCGAAAAACGCAATTTTATTGAAGGCTCGAGCCAAACCCTTCATGCTTTCCATCAAAACGCTGGGGAGGCTGTCACGCGACTTCGGGAGGGATTGCAGAGCGCCATGACCTACGTCAACTCGAGCAATTTAAGCGAGTTTCGCAAGAACGTGCGCTTTGCGATCAATTCGGCGGCAAGCATGACCGAGGGCGGCGTTCACTGATTCGGCAAGAAATAAACGGGAACAGTCAACAAAGCCTGACTGTTCCCGCATTTGGTTTTAAACGGATTAAATCACCATCGAAACGTATTTGACGTACAGGTATTCCTCGAGTCCAAAATGTCCGCCCTCACGTCCGAAACCGCTCTGTTTGATGCCACCAAACGGCGCTTGGGCGGTGCTTGGAATCGGGTCGTTAAGACCAATAATGCCGTACTCAAGTTTTTCTGAAACCCGTACAGCTCGAGATAAATCCCTTGTCCAAACGTAGGCTGCCAGACCGAACGGCGTGTTGTTGGCAGCGTGTAGAACCTCGGCTTCGGTGTCGAACACAATCACGGGCGCGACAGGACCAAAAGTTTCTTCGCGCATCACCAGCATGTCTTCGGTCACACCTGCAAGCACGGTGGGTTGAAAGTACAATCCCTCGAGTGCCGCGCCGCCCGTGACGGCGGTTGCGCCGTGTGACAGGGCATCTGCAACGTGGGCTTTGACTTTTTCCAGTCCTTGCGCGTCCACCAGAGGACCAATTTGGGTGCTGGCATCGAGCGAATCGCCAACTTTCAAACTCGAGACGGCAAGTGCAAGTTTTGCCGTGAATTCCTCGAGAATCCCACGTTGCACGTACACGCGGTTGGTGCAAACACAAGTTTGACCGGCGTTGCGAAATTTACACGCCACCACATCTTTGACCGCCTGTTCGATGTCGGCATCATCGAACACAATAAACGGCGCGTGACCGCCGAGTTCCATCGAAACGCGTTTTAAGGTATCCGCGCTTTGCTTGGTCAGAATGCGACCCACTTCCGTCGAACCCGTGAAGGTGATCTTGCGGATTCTCGAGTCTTCCATGAACACTTTTGACACCGCAATCGGGTCGGCGCAAGGCAGCACCTGAAACACCCCCGCAGCGCCGCCAGCCTCGAGCCAGAGTTCCGCGAGCTTCAGGGCGGTCAATGGGCTTTGCTCGGCGGGTTTGAGCACGAACGTACAACCCGCCGCGAGCGCAGGACCGACCTTGCGGGTCAGCATCGCCGCCGGAAAATTCCAGGGCGTGACCGCGTAGACCGGACCAACGGGGTGCTTACTGGCAAACAAGCGCTTGTGCCCAAACTGGCTGGGAATAATCTCGCCGTACACGCGTTTGGCTTCCTCGGCGTACCATTCGATAAAACTGGCGGCGTAACGCACCTCGCCCAGCGCCTCCGAAACGGGCTTGCCCATCTCGAGCGCAATCATTCGGGCTATTTCTTGCTCGTCACGAATCATCAGCGCAAACCATTTTTTCATTAAAGCAGATCGTTCGTAAGCCGTGGTGTTGCGCCAAGTTTCAAAGGCGGTCACGGTTGCCTCGAGCGCCGCGTTTGCCTCGGTCACGCCGCAATCGGCGACCTGGGCAATGACTTGACCTGTGGATGGACTGGTCAATGGGTAGGTGCTGGCGGTATTGACCCAACCAGTAGCGATGAGTGCTTTGGTTTGAAACTCGAGTGTGGCTGTCATGATGTCCTCCGTGAAATTTATCTGGCGCTGCGTGGAATGCGGTTGACGTGATGATCGTTGATGACATCACAGGGCGTGTACTGACGGTCAATCTCGAGCAATTCGGATTCGGTCAGTTTCAACTCGAGCGCCGCGATTTGCTCGTCCATCTGCGCGACATTATCCACCGCAAACAGGCTGCTTGTCACGCCAGGACGGTTCATGACCCATGAGAGTGCGACTTGGGAACTGCTTGCCCCCCTGGCTTCCGCCACGCCCGCCACGGCTTTGGCGATGTTGTGCGACGTTTGATCGCCGTACTGGTCTTGCGTGAAATTGTCGGTCTTGTTGCGAAGACTCTCGAGGTTTCCAGAAAGTAAACCTCGAGCCAGGGGCGAAAACGGCGTGACCGCAATGCCCTGATCCTGACAGAACGGAATCATCTCACGCTCCTCCTCGCGGTAGGCGGCGTTCAACTGGCACTGCATCGAAACGAACTCCGACCAACCATGTAGCCGTGAGGTGTAAATCATTTTCGCAAACTGCCAGGCGTACATCGTGCTCGCACCAATGTAGCGCACCCGACCCGAACGCACGATGTCGTTGAGTGCCTCGAGCGTCTCCTCGATGGGCGTGACCATGTCAAAACCATGAACGATGTACAAATCCAGATAATCCGTGCCAATGCGCTTTAAAGACCCATCAATCGCGTCGAACAAATGCTTTCTCGAGAGTCCAGCATCGTTCGGACCTGCACCCGTCGCGTAATACGCCTTGGAAGCCAGCACCAGTTGCTCTCGAGGGACGCTGCCCAGTAGCGCCCGCCCGACGACTTCCTCGCCCACGCCGCCCGAGTAAAAATCTGCCATGTCAAAAAAATTGATCCCCCGCTCGAGCGCGTGCTTCAAAATTGGGGTGCTCGAGGCTTCATCCA
>JAYTKL010000346.1:0-3848 GCA_043730305.1 Deinococcales bacterium
ACGGTGATGCCATAATTCGCCCAATGCCATGACGTTGACATCGTTATCGACCACGACAGGTAAACTCAAGCTCGAACTGAAATACTCTTGAAACGACAAACCTTCCCAGCCCGCCATCAAGATCGGGTGAACCATCGTTCCACCTTCAAAGTCTACGGGTCCGGGCACGCCCAAGCCAATGCGTCCTATGGCTGACGACTCGAGCTTGTTTTGGTGCAACAATTGCTTGATGGTTTTGGTGATCGTTGGCATGACGTTTTGCGGACCGCTGCGCACATCAACCTCCTGACTGGTCGTGTCGATGAATCGCAGATTTGCATCCGACAGGGTGACATGAACAACGTTTGCCCAGAGGTCAACGCCAACCACGTACCCGAAACGGCTGGAAAGATGAACCTCACTGGCGGGACGCCCAGTGTTTGCATGGTGGGTTTCACCTTCCTCGAGCCAACCTTCTGCCAGTAAATTGCTGACCAAGGCGTTCAATTTGCTTTTTGAAAACTTGGTTTGTTCGATCAAATTGTGACGCGATGGCGTGCCTTCCCAGAAAATATGCTCGAGGATATTGCGTTCGTCGCTGCTGAAGTTGTGGCTCACTGTTTGATTGTATTGGTTTTGACGTCGATCCGAGCATGATTTTAGAAGATTATTTTCACGAATACGATAATCGTGAAAATAATCACATAATGCGTTGTATTCCTGTACTCGAGGCATAAAAATACGTTTCTCTGGAGTTCAAAACGCTCAATCAAAACCACATTTCAAAACACTTGACCAAAATCAAGTTGCCTGTTACACTTCTCTCCGCTCGAGAGAGCACGTGGGGGCGTAGCTCAGTGGGAGAGCGCCGCATTTGCAATGCGGATGTCGTGGGTTCGAATCCCTCCGCCTCCACCAAAAAAGACGGGCTTAACAGCCCGTCTTTTATTATTCACAAATGGATCGAATGCGAGGCTAGACTTTGAGGCGTAAAATCGAGAACGTGAACCGTGATGCTCGAGCACCAATAGGCGTTTTTGATTCCGGCGTTGGCGGTTTAACTGTCCTGAAAGCCCTGCGCGAACAACTCCCAGGCGAGGATTTCATTTACCTTGGCGACACCGCCCGTTTGCCTTACGGTCGCAAACCGCCCGAAATGGTGCGCGAATTCGCCGCTCAAATCTCGAGTTTTCTGGTAGGACAAAGCGTCAAATTCTTGGTCATCGCCTGCAACACCGCCACCAGTTGCGCCCTCCCAGCCCTCGCCGATGACCTCGAGATACCTGTGCTTGGCGTGATCGAACCAGGTGTGGCGGCGGCTCGAGCAATTCTTGATCCCAAAACGCACCTTCGGGCGGGATCGCTCAACCACGGCGGACAAGTTGGCGTGGTTGCCACCAAAGGCACAATCAACGCCCGAGCCTATCAATCTCGGCTCGAGAAAGCCGGTTTGCGCGTCTGGTCGCAAGCCTGCCCCATGTTTGTGCCCCTGGTCGAAGAGGGACTGGCAGACTCGCCCGAAGCCGAATTGATCGTCAGGCATTACCTCAAAGACCGTCCGAATGATCTCGAAGTTTTAATTCTGGGCTGCACCCATTACCCAATGCTGAAAAATGTGATTGCAGCCGAACTAGGTGCTGGCGTGGTCATCGTTGATTCTGCCAGCGTGACCGCCAGTGAAACCACGCTCGAGTTAACCCAAATGCAGCTTCTCAACCCCAGACCCAGTGGCGGAGAGGTCATTCACTACGTGACCGGCGACCCGCAAAGTTACCAACACACTGCCAGCGTGATCGGCGGCGTCAACGGCGAAATCAGGTTACTCGAGATTGAAAAACTTTTAGAAATGAGTCTTCAACATGCCAATTAGACAAAACCGCAGCAACCTGCAAACTCGAGCCTTAACCGTCCAGCGCGGCGTGAACCGTTACGCCGAAGGTTCGGCACTGGTGAAACTTGGGCAAACCGAAGTGCTTGTCACCGTGACCCTCGAGAACACCGTGCCAAAACACGTGCTCGAGCGCCGCGACGCCAACGGCAAAAAACTGCCTCCCACAGGTTGGTTGACCGCAGAATACAGCCTGCTGCCTCGAGCCACCCACGAACGTACCCAACGCGAACGCGGGCGCATCAACGGACGCACCCAAGAAATTCAACGTCTGCTCGGACGGGCGTTTCGCAGCACCCTCGATTTGGATTTATTCAAAAACAAAACCGTGATTCTCGACTGCGACGTGCTGCAAGCCGACGGGGGAACTCGAGTGACCAGCGTGCTCGGTGGTTACGCCGCGCTGTTTGACCTGTGCGACAAAATGACGCGTGCGGGAACGCTAGACGACTGGGCAATAACCAACGAAGTCGGCGCGGTGTCCGTTGGAATTGTGGACAATGAAATCCGACTAGACCTCGATTACAGTGAAGACTCGAGCGCCACCGCCGATTTAAACGTGATCGCTACCGCCAACGGTGAGATTATTGAAGTCCAAGGCGGGTCTGAAGGGCAAGCCATCACGCATCCACAGTTTCTCGAGATGCTGAGTGTGGGGATTGATGGGGTGAAGGGGTTGTTGACGAGTTTGAAGTCGCAATTGAAGTGATTTATGGTTGAATTTTTAAATTTAGGTTTTTAGTATTTTTTAGTGGATAGATCAACGAGCGCTAGCACTATTGAGCAAAACAACATAAACCCTCGAAAAGCAATTGCACTGATGCCACCATTTTCGAATCCACGATGAATAACTGCCTGTTCTGGAAACTTAGGATCGTAATAAACTGGAATAGTTGAGTTTAATGGGTATTTGATAAGCATTCTGTAAGTTGCTGTGATATATGCAAATGAATTTCGGCTCGCGCAATAAAATTCCCCATTAATATTGTAAACATATTTTAGGGAAAAGGATTCATTTCCTTTTGAATCAACTCGAATTTCATTTCCAATTACAACACCCTCGATAGGTAGAAAGGATTTAGATTTTAATGATAAATGTATACCGTCAATTACGAAGTATAAAACTGCTATAGGTAAACCATAAAAACCAAATTTATTTCGTACAATCGTGATACCCAGAGTTACGAAAACGGCTGTAAAAATACAGATAAGCATTAGAACAATTGATTCATTGTACATTGGGTTGTTAGGTTCTGTTGGATAATTTTGGGGTAACAATTTGTTTGGCGAATTGAGCATTTGTTGTACTCGTTGTCCAGGTTTAAGCGGAGCAGTTGGTACGTTTGGAAAACTCGAGTAAGCCGAATTCGACTGCGAATTTAATCTCGAGATGCCAGGTTGATTCTCATACCGAAAATCGTCCTTCAACGTCTGCAAAATATGCCTTGCGCTCAAAAACCGATCTTCCAATTTCATCTCGAGCGTGCGATTGATGATGCTTGCCAGGTTGGGTTTGATGCGCGGCTCGAGTTGTTCAATCGGTTTGAGTTGAACGCCATTTAACCTCGAGATGGCATCGGGTGGGGTAATTCCTGTGATGGCTTCGTAAAAGGTTGCACCGAGGGCGTACAAGTCCGTGGCTGGCGTTAAGGTGACAGTCTGCCCGTACTGCTCGAGTGGCGCATAGGCTGGGGTCAATAACCTGGAAGTGATTCTTTTGCTCGAGCCGATGTTGTACTCGATCACGCTGCCAAAATCGATCAATTCTGGGCGTTTTGAAGTCAGAATAATGTTCGCAGGTTTGATGTCGCGGTGCAGCACGCCAAGGTCGTGAACTTCGGTCAAAAGCTCGAGAATCGGTTCGAGCAGTGCGATGGCTTCGTTGCTGCTCAGGCGCTTGCCTCGGGCAATGTGTTGCTCGAGGGTCTCACCTTTGGCGTAATCCATGGCAATGTACGCGGTGTTGTTCTCCATAATTTGC
>JAYTKL010000347.1:0-3578 GCA_043730305.1 Deinococcales bacterium
CCACAAGCCCGCACCGCATAACCAGCCTGCTCGAGGTGAAAGCGCACGGCTTCACGCACTGCCAGTTCGTCTTCAACCACCAACACGGTCAACGTCATAATGCCTGAATTATCAAAGCTTGATGTCAGCTTAACGTCATGGAATGATCTGGGGATTTGACTTTCAAGACATAACCCCGCCCATGCACCGTCGAAATGTACCTCGAGTCCTCACGGTTGTCACCCAGAATCGCCCGAAGTTGCGAGACATGCTGATCCACGGTGCGCGGCTTGCCCCTAAAATCTGTACCCCAAGCCGAACGCAACAACGTTTGCTTGCTTAAAACCTGCCCAGCGTTCAGCATCAAAACCGTCAGCAGCTCGTACTCGCGGCGCGTCAAATGAAGCTCGGTGTCATCCTTCCAAGCCCGACCCAAATGCGTGTCGAGTCGCAAATCCGCCACGCTTACCTCAGCATGGTGCTCACCTTGCAGCACCACATGCTGCTCGAGGTTCTCGCACAAACGCCGCGCCCGAATACTGAGTTCGAGCGGGTCAAACGGATAACAGACAAAATCATCACAAGCCCGAATCGCCTCGCTGATCGTGGCACTCGAATCCAGAATTGCCAGCATCGGCACGTGATGCACCGCATGTGAAAACATCAACTCGTGTTTCCAGTGAAAGACCACCAAATCCGTCAGGTCGCTCGAGACACCAGACTGCTCGAGTACCCCAGAAGACTCGGTTCTGACGACAAAACCACCCATCTCGAGATGCGTGCGCAAACCCTCACGGACGATGGGTTCGTCATAAATAAGCGTAAGCCTGTGACTTGCCATGAAATCAATATGCGCGGAAATTGTCAGAGGAGCGTCAAGAGAAAGCAACGCGGCTGGTAAGGTGCACCTATCTGGTCAAGAGAGGGTGGCACGATAGCAACTCATTTTTAAATACACCAAACATGTTTTTGGATTCTCGAGAAACCTAAACAAACCATAAACACCGCTGCTCAGGCGAAATCCAACCTCCTGACGCTGCCATGACAATTGCCGAGCAAACTCAACGGCGGAGGATTTAATCATGAAAAAACTACTTATTGCAGGTGCGATGGCACTGACGGCGGTGGCAATTGCCCAAGACGGTAAATCGTTAACGGGTGCGGGAGCAAGCTTTCCGTTTCCGCTTTACCAAGAAATGTTCGCCCAGTACAACAAAACCACGGGCGTTCAAGTCAATTATCAATCGGTGGGTTCTGGCGCTGGTCGCACGCAGATCATTGCGCAAACCGTGGATTTTGGCGCGTCTGACGCGTTCATGAACGACGAACTCTTGAAGACCGCCCCTGGCGCAATTGTTCACGTGCCAATGGCAATCGGCGCGGTCGTTCCCGTGTACAACGTTCCTGGCGCTCCCGACAAGATGAAATTCACGGGCGATGTGCTGGCGCAAATTTACTTGGGCAAAATCACCAAATGGAACGATGCCAAAATCGCCAAGTTGAACGCGGGCGTCAAGCTGCCAGATTTGGCAATTCAAGCCGTGTACCGTTCCGACGGCTCTGGCACAACCGCAATCTGGGTTGATTACCTCTCCAAAGTCTCGAGCGACTGGGCTGGTACGGTTTCCAAAGGACCGCAAAGCACTGTGAAATGGCCCGTCGGTGTTGGTGGACCGCAAAATGCTGGCGTGGCGGGTTTGGTCAAGCAAACCACTGGCGCAATTGGTTACGTCGAAACCGTTTATGCCAAAGCCAACAAGCTCGAGTACGGTACTGTTCGCAATACAAGCGGTAAATTTGTAGACGGTGGCAACCTCAAAGAAGTCGCGTTGGCGAGTGATTCCAAGTCAGTGCCGAACGACACTCGAGTTTCATTCACCAACAGTGACATCGGTTATCCGATCTCGGGTTTCACCTGGATTTTGGTCTATAAGGAGCAAAAGTACGGCAAGCGCACCGAAGCGCAAGCCAAAGCTTTGGTGGATTTGCTCAAATGGATGCTGGCTGACGGTCAGAAGATCAATGAGCAACTGTCTTACGGTCAAATTGATGGTTCGGCTTTGACCAAAGCCAAGAAGATCATCTCGAGCATCACCTACGGCGGAAAAGCTTTTTAAGCCTGAAGCTTCAAACTTTTTACCCTCGAGAAGCTCATTCTCGAGGGTTTTTCAATTCCATGATATTTCCTTGACAATTGCGCCTCATGCTGAGGTTGTGAAAGCCACCATGCCTCGACAACGCCAGGGGAATAGCTCTAAAGCCGATGCCAGATTTCAGAATGTCATTGTAGCCCTTGCCAGCATCGTGCTGATGACCGCTTTGGCGTATTCGGTGGTGCTACTCTTGAATGGCGCGTCGGCGTTTGGGCGCGAGGGTCTGGGATTTGTCTTCGGCTCGAACTGGGACCCTGCCAACGGGCATTTTCAAGCCTTCCCGTTTATTGCGGGTACTTTTTTTACCGCCATCGGCGCCTTGGTCATTGCCGTACCACTGGCGTTGGCAGCCAGTCTGTTTATTGCCGAGTACGCCCCAGATTGGCTGGCAAATCCAGTTGCCTACCTGATTGAACTGCTCGCCGCGATTCCCAGCGTGGTTTACGGACTGTGGGGCATTTTTGTACTGATTCCAGCCACCTTACCACTTCAACAAGGGCTTGCCTCGAGCCTTGGTTGGAAAACTCCGATAGGACCCGGTTTGTTCAGCGCCATGTTGCTCTTGGCGGTCATGATCATTCCCTTTATCGCCGCGATCTCGAGGGACGTGATCAAACTTGTGCCCAACGATCAGCGCGAGGCGGCGTTCGCACTCGGCGCGACCAAATGGGAGGTCATTCGCTACGCGGTGCTGCCTTACGCCAGGGCGGGCATTTTGGGCGGCGTGATTCTGGGTTTGGGTCGCGCCATCGGTGAAACCCTGGCGGTTACGATGGTCATTGGCAACGCCAACCGATTTCCCGACAATTTGTTCTCGCCCACCGCCACCATGAGTTCGATCATCGCTTCCAATTTTGGTGAAGCCAGCAGTCCAGAGTTCGTCTCGAGCTTGATCGGCATTGGTTTTGTCTTGTTTGTCGTGTCACTGGTCGTGAATTTCTTGGCACGAATTGTGATTGCAAAACTCACGCCGCAAGGAACGGTGTAAACATGGTGACTCGAGCAGATAGCCTGAACATGAAAGCAGGAATTTCCAAAACCCTCAGCCCCGCCCGACGCGCCCAGAACACGGCAGCAATGGTGCTGATCGGTCTGGGAACTTTGATTGTACTTGTACCGTTGTTCTTGATTTTAAAAGATTTGTTCTTAAAAGGATTTTCGAGCCTCAATTTGCAATTTTTCACGCAATCACAGTCCGAGATCACGTTTTTGGGCAGCGCTGGCGGGTTTTTGAACGCCATCGTCGGTTCGGTCATGATGCTGGCGGTCGCGCTGGTGATTGGTGTCATCATTGGCATTGGAACCGCCATTTTTCTGACCGAGTACCGCGAGCATCGCCTTGTGCCGAGCGTGCGCCTGATGGGCGATGTCTTAACCGGTATGCCTGCCATCGTGGTCGGCTTGGTGGTTTACGGTCTGATGGTGCGCGGTTTGGGTTTTGGTTAC
>JAYTKL010000348.1:0-3023 GCA_043730305.1 Deinococcales bacterium
GTCTTCGACGGTGGGCTGGATATTTTTGTGGCAGGCGATCAACTCTTGAAAGGCGCGGCGTTAAACGCCGTGCAAATTGCGGAATACATGCAGGAAAAAAACCTACTGAAACCATAGAGGTGAAATCCATGTTGCCAACCCCGTACTCGCATTTACTGAAATCACCCACCCTCGAGACTGCGATTCTCGAACTCGAGTTTGCCTTGAAATTTGAAGGCGAACTGATTGCCCTGCCGTACATCGACACGCAAAAAGCGGGCGAGGACGGAAAATGGTCTAAAAAGCAGGAACTGGGTCATTTGATTGACAGCGCGTTAAACAACCACCAGCGTTTCGTGCGGGCGCAAATCCCCGCGCATCTCGAGAATGGCGTGCTGCGAATCGCAGGCTACAACCAAAACGATTGGGTGCAGGTGGGCGAGTATCAAACCAGGGTTTGGGGCGAGTTGGTACGTTTGTGGAAAAGTTTGAACCAGCAGGTTTTGCACGTCATGAAAAACGCCTCACCCGAATTTTTGCAAACTCCGTGCAGCATCGGCGGTGAACCACTTGCGCTCGAGTTGGTGATGATTGATTATGTTGGGCATTTGAAGCACCATATTGCGCATATTCTCGAGGAATCACAATAAAGTTTAGTGTTGCTGTTCATTCCAATTAGAGGTATTAACTGATGATCGTCATGAAATTTGGTGGAACGTTAATGGGTTCCACAACCGCCATTCAACACTCCGCCTCCCTGGTGGCTGCCAGTACCAAAACTGGAACGAAGGTGGCTGTCGTTCCCAGCGCCATGAGCGGCGTGACCGATCAACTTCTGAAAATTGCGCACAGTGCCGAACAGGGCGAACTCGAGTTTGCGAATGCCGAAATTGATTTGATCAAAACCAGGCATATCACGACTGCCTTTGAGCTGGGCGCAAATGACGGCTCGAGTGCGAACAAAAAATTGCTCGAGATGCTGGAATCCTTGAGCCAGACCGTGCACGGTATTTACTTGCTGCGCGAGCTGTCATTGCGTTCCAAAGATTTGATTGTGTCCTTTGGCGAACGCCTGAGTGCGCCCCTGATGGCTGCCGCGCTCGAGGGTTTGGGTGTGAAGGCGCACGATCTGACGGGTGGGCAGGCGGGTTTATTGACCAACGATAATTTCGGCAATGCCCGTCCGCTGATAGACGCGTACACCCGCATTCCAGAACGACTCGAGCAACTTTTTGAAGACGGCATCACCCCTGTGGTCACAGGTTTTATTGGTGAAACCGTCAAAGGGGTCATTACCACCCTTGGGCGCGGTGGCAGCGATTACACCGCCACGATTCTGGGCGCGGCTTTAAACGCCACAGAAGTCTGGACTTGGAAAGACGTGGACGGCGTCATGACCACCGACCCGCGCATCGTGCCCGAAGCCCAAAACCTCGAGCAACTTTCCTACCTCGAGATCATGGAAATGGCTTACTTTGGCGCGAAAGTGCTGCACCCACTTGCGGTCACGCCGTTGCAGGACAAGAACATTCCATTGCGCGTCAAAAGTGCAGCCGATCCGAGCTTTCCAGGCACGCTCGTGACCGCCGAATCCAAACCGATCAAGAACGTCGTGAAAGCCGTGACCGCGATTCGCAGTGCCGCGATTCTGGACATTTCCGGCGCGGGCATGGTTGGTGTGCCAGAAGTGGTCAGTAGAATTTTTGATGTTCTGACCGAAAAAAGTGTGAATGTTTTAATGATCTCGCAAAGCTCGAGCATGGCAAACATTTCACTTGTTGTGCAGCAATCTGATGTCAAACGCGCTTTTGACGCGCTTCAAGCGCAATTTGAAAACAGCGATCTGGTCAAAACCATCGAATACTGGGAAGGCATCGCCATTGTTGCCGTGGTCGGCGAAGGAATGCGCGGCGCGAAAGGTGTCGCCGCGAAACTTTTTACCGCCGTTGCCGTTGAAGGGGTGAATCTTGACATGATTTCTCAAGGCTCGAGCGAAACCAATATTTCCTTTGCGATAGAAGATGTGGACACCGTGCGAACGGTCAAAGCGATTCACAAAGCGTTTAACCTCGAGAAACTCGAGAACGCGTGACGTAAAACCAAAAAAGGACTAGAATTTTTCCATGACTGACCTTGCCAAAGCTCTACCCGAAAGTGTGCTTCGTGCCGTAGACCGTTACCGTGCTCAACATGGCATTCGCAACCGTGCCAAAGCTTTGGAGATTATGGTTCAACAGGTTGTGCCAGAACATCCGCTCGAGGTGGCATTAAGGAATGCTCCTAAATTACCAAAAGGCAGTGTGTCCAAAGAAGCCATCGAGCAATTTGAAGAATCTCGGCGGTTACAAGCGGCTGGTTTAGAAGAATTCGTTTCCCTTGACGAAGCCATGCGTCGCAGAAAAATGAATGTCCGTTCGTCCTGAATTTGCGCCTTACGAATTGGCGCTCAGCAAACCCTTTCAAAAACAATTGGCTTACCTCTCAGACCAAGATGCAACTCGGGTTGCAATCGCATTGCAACGCTTGTCACTCGAAGGTCTTGGTGATATTAAAGATGTTGGTGATGACATGGCAGGCGCGTTTCGCTTGCGGGTCGGATCATTACGAATTTTGTTTGATCTAGAAGCGAAAAGAATTCTTGTTCGATCAATGGAAAAACGCGGCGAGGCGTACAAAAAACGCTCGAGAAACAAGAGGAAATCGTGATTTGGGTTGAACCCGTCACCCTCAAAGGTCGGTTTGTCAGGCTCGAGCCTTTAACCTTGTCTCATGCGGAGGCAATGTGCGAACATTACGACCCGATTGTTGAAACATTCATGTCTCGAGGTGCGCCAAAAGACACGAGTTTGGCGGCGATGGAAGCTTACATTGAGATGCTGAACAGCGAAGCGAACCGCATTAATTTTGCAATCTGCATTCAAGGCTCGAGCGACGTTGCGGGGCGAATCTCGTATTCCGAGATTCGCCCCGCCCACAAAGCGTTAGAGATTGGCACGATGATCGTGCCAAAATTTCAGGGCGGTTTTTGTAACCCTGAAAGCAAG
>JAYTKL010000349.1:0-2888 GCA_043730305.1 Deinococcales bacterium
GATGGCGGCTGGTATTGCGGATCATGTTTGGGGGACGCTCGAGTTATTACGTTTCGTGATTCCAAGAAATGGGGGATGAGATCATCTCACGACACCACCTAGGTCGTGACATGGCTAATGATGTTCGAGTCACACAAGAACTTGATCGTACTCAAGGTGATTATACAATTAATGCAACGCATGATACACCAAGTGGACGAATTAATATCAATATTAATCGCACCCTTAGTCGTAATAATGTTGTAATCTGGGTTTTAATAACTGTCATTATTTTAGTATTAATTATAATTCGGTATGCCCGTTAAATTTTTTAAAAGCATAACTTGGATAAAATCACCTAATTTATCAAGATTATTTTATAATTACCAATTACCTATCACTCATCTCAAGATTACTTATCATGATGCAGCCATGTTCAACTTTACTTCCCTTTCAGCACTCTCGAGTCTCGAGACAGTCAAAAACCAAACTCGAGATTTCCTCAAAATGTACAGATAATTGCAAATTATGCTAATATTTTGTACAGAAAAGAGGTCGTCATGCCCACCACCTGGAAACTCGAGCAAGCACGGGCGCACTTTAGCGAACTGGTCGAACGCGCCCAAAATGGCGAAACGCAACTGGTCACAAAACACGGACAACCTGCGGTGTACATCATCGCGGCGCATCAACTGAAACACGCCAAAATTGCGGGCACAAAAAGCCTTTGGGATGTCTTAAAAACCGCGCCACGAAGCACCGAAGACCTGTTCGAGCGCGATTCCAGCCCCGCTCGAGAGATTGACTTGTGAAGAAACAAACGCCCGATGTTTTGGGTTACTTGCTGGATACGAACGTCATCAGTGAAGGCATGAAACCTGAACCCGACCCGCACATGCTGGCTTGGATGCAGTCCACACCGACCAGCAGCATGTTCCTTTCGGTGGTGACCATCGGTGAAATCGTGCGCGGCATCACCAAACAAAACGGCAGCAAACGCGGCAAACAACTGGAAACCTGGCTCGAGCATGATCTAATCCCAGATTTTGAAGGTCGAATCTTGCCGTTGACCGAAGGGGTCTTTCGGATTTGGGGCGAACAATACGCTCGAGCGGTGGCGACAGGGTTCACGCCGCCTTTGATGGATTCTTTGCTGGCGGCAATAGCAACGCATCACGGTTTGATTTTGGTGACTCGGAACACTCAAGATGTGGCGATGCTCCCTGTGACAACATTGAACCCTTGGATCACCGAAATTTAAATATCCTGAAACCTGCGATTCTCGAGCAACCCAAAACCAAAAATGTATCTCGAGATGCCACAAAATGGTGTACCCCCTGCGGAGTAGGGGGTCGCCGTCTCAGCGGCGGGGGGTCGTGCAAAACGCAGTCGTCATACTCGTGCCGCACGACCCCTCCGTCTCGTCGCTGCGCTCCTCGCCACCTCCCCTACTTCGCAGGGGAGGACCAAAGCCTGAGATTGTATTGCCATGAACAGGTTTTCTATTCCCTTGCCCAACCTCGGGCATCAGCGTTTACTCGAGGCAGATTGATGTGGGGCAATTTAAAGCCCGAGTCACTATTATATTTTTGCCATCCAAAGTAAAATAGCGCGTAAAGTTACGGGAGACAAGTAAAATACCATGACTGAATCAACCCGCCTTGGCACTTTTGAAACCCGCACGATAGCAGGCGAAACCATTCGCGCTTACGTTCCAGCAGCACTTCCACCGCAACCATCCATTGCTTGGACACCACAACTCGAGCATCTTCTCGAGCAAGCCAACATCGCGCTTGGGCGGCTTGATGGTCTGGCAAGCCTGTTGCCTGACGTGTCTTTGTTCATTTATTTGTACGTGTGAAAAGAAGCCATACTGTCCAGCCAGATTGAAGGAACGCAAAGTTCACTCTCGGATTTGCTGCTGTTTGAAAGCGATCAAATGCCTGGAGTTCCACTGGGCGATGTTCAGGAAGTCTCGAGGTATGTCGCCGCCATGAATCACGGTTTGGCGCGTATCCGTGGCGGATTTCCACTTTCAAACCGTTTGCTGCGCGAAATTCACGAGGTTTTGATGCACGACGCTCGAGGCAGCGAACGCAGCCCAGATGAGTTCAGACGATCTCAAAACTGGATTGGTGGCACACGACCAGGCAACGCGGTGTACGTTCCACCGCCGTTTGAACAGCTCGAGCAATTGATGGCAGACCTCGAGCGTTTCTGGCACGACCAGCCTGTGCAAACCCAGACTTTGGTGAAAGCTGCGCTCAGTCACGTGCAATTTGAAACGATTCACCCGTTCTTGGATGGCAACGGACGTTTGGGCAGGTTGCTGATAACGCTTTTGTTGTGCAATGACCAAGTGTTGCAAGAACCAATTCTGTACCTTAGTTTGTACTTCAAAACCCATCGTCAAACCTATTACGAATTGCTGCAACGGGTCAGGCTCGAGGGGGCTTGGGAAATCTGGCTCGAGTTCTTCTTGACGGGCGTGCTCGAGACGGCGACGCAGGCGGTTAAGACTTCAAAAGCGATTCTTGGTTTGTTAGATGCGGATCGTTTAAAACTTGAAACCAGTTCTCAATTATCAGTGGCAGTGCTCAAAACCCATCAATACTTCAAACAAAAACTCTACGCCAACGCGTCACAACTGACGGGGCATCTTGGCATGACGGCAAAAACCGCTTTGGCAGCCCTCGAGAAACTGCAAGCTTTGGGCATTGTTCGGGAAATTACAGGCAAACAACGAGACCGAATTTGGGCGTATCAAGCGTACCTTGACGTGCTCGAGGAAGGTTTAAGCCCGAACGCCACAAACCTCGAGTCATAAAAAAGCGAAGGGCAACCATCACCCTTCGCTTCCTCGAGTTTTAAAACCTCACTTGACTTTGCCCTCTTTCCAGTGCTTCAAC
>JAYTKL010000350.1:0-11507 GCA_043730305.1 Deinococcales bacterium
TACCCTGATTGCCAGTTGATCGTCCATGAATTTCCCTTCAGAATGTGTTTGCCCAACGCATTCAAAGGAGATCAATCATGGACGACCATTTTATCGTAACAGCTTTCGTTATCATTGACGACTTGATGACTAAATTCGACCACCACACGCATTGCCTCGCTCAAGTCAGCGATGCCGAAGTCATCACCATTGCAATCGTTGCCGCTAAATTCTTCAACAACAATCATCAGAACGCTCTTGCCGCAATGAAAGCCGCTCGGTACATCCCAAACGAACTCAATCCCAGTCGTTTTAATCGCCGAATTCATCAACTCAGTGATTGGCTCGAGTTCGCACTTGAAACCATTGGTGAATTGTGTCGTCACAGTGATGTTTACATTATTGACAGTCTGCCTTTACCCGTGTGTCAACGTGTTCGAGCCTTGCGGTGCAAGAAAGTTCGAGGGAAGGAATACTGCGGATATTGCGCGGCGAAAAAGCAGAAATTCTTTGGCTGGCGATTGCATTTAATCTGTGACGAATCGGGAATGCCTGTGACATTCACGATTTTAGCAGCCGGGTTTCATGATTTGACCCCAATCCATGAGTTAACCTACGAATTACCAGAAGAATCTGTGCTATACGGAGATAAAGCCTTTAATGCTGCGATGGATGAAGCGAGTATTCTTGAAGAAGTTGGTGTGTTAGTCGTACCAATTCGGAAGAAAAACATGAAAGCTCAGAATTCAATTGGCGAAATGTTTGGTTTAGCTAAGTTTCGCCATCGGATTGAGACGGTGAATTCACAGTTGGAATCGATGGGTATTCAGCGCTTACATGCTCGGACACGGGATGGTTTTGAGATTAAGACTCATGCTTCTTTGTTCGCGTTGGCGGTCACGAACGGCATGTAAACTGGCAATCAGGGTATCATAATCTTTTTCAGAAGTATAGTTAAGAGCGATAAAAAGATTCGATTCTGCATCTTTAATTCTTTTCAAACTTAAAAGAATATTTCCATACTCATAATAAGTTTTTATTAATTGTTTATTATTCAAATCGTTACGTTTTAGTAATTTTTCTGCAATTTCAACGGCTTGAGCATAGTTTCCAGAGAGATAATCTATTGCTATTTGCGCTAAATCAGCTTCAGTTTCGAGATTTTGGTCATGCAGTCGGTTTGCAATTTCTGTCATTGCCACAACATCTTCACCCCAACCAATGCGTTCATCCAAGGCTTTCCACAGCGCGGCTCGAGCGGTGTGAATACGAAATTGCTCGTGCTGGTTCACGCCATTCTCGAGCGCACGGGCGTAATGCTCGAGCGCATCTCGGTAGGCGTACACGGCTCGGGCGGCTTCGGCGGCTTTGATGCGCCACGGGGCGGCTTGGGTTTTCAGGTCGGCTTGCTCGAGGTGGTCGGCAATGCGGGCGGGTTGTCCGTGGGTGCTCTCCAGGGTGGCGGCGAGGCGTTTGTGCAACAGCTTGCGGCGGTCTGCGCTCAGGGCATTGCTCAGGCTGCGGCGGATCAGATCGTGATGGAATCGGTGTCCTTGCGGGTTGCTGCGCAGAATTCCGGCGCTGCTGGCTCGCTCGAGGGCTTCCAAACCCAGCCATTCGTCCAGGGCGGTGGCTTGGGTCAGTTCGGAAAGTTGAAAGTCGTCGCCGGTCAGGCTGGCGGCGTCGAGCATTCGGCGCACGGCGGGTCCAAGGCGGTCTATGCGTTGCAGCACGGCTTGACGCACACTTTGCGCCAGTGGAAGCTCGGCATAATCTTGGGTTTGGGCATCGTAAGGCGTGCTCCAGACGCCGCTCGAGTCTTTGAACAGCGTTCCAGCTTCCAGCAGGTCGCGCAATGTCTCGAGCACGAACAATGGGTTTCCGGCGGTGGCATCGAATAACCTTTTGGCAAAAACCGTGCCGCCCGTGCTGCCACTGATGGCTTGCAGCAGGCTTAAGATCATGGGTTCATTCAGTGGCTCGAGTGGCAAGTGGGTCAACAAACCACCCTGCTCGAGGTGGTGTATGGCTCGAGTGGCGGCGGGGTTTTCGCTCA
Source organism: Deinococcales bacterium (assembly GCA_043730305.1). GTDB lineage: Bacteria > Deinococcota > Deinococci > Deinococcales > JAAFIG01 > JANXTZ01. The sequence continues at coordinate 2,036 of JAYTKL010000350.1, forward strand.
GTTCGCTTGGTCTGGCGGTGGCGATCAGTTTGATGCCTGCAGCTTTGGCGCGTTTAGCCAGTTGCACCATCAGTTCGCTGCTGGTCGCGTCGAACCAATGAAAGTCATCGAGCAGCAGTGTGCCGTTGGGTTTCACGGCGGCAATCAGGGCGTGGGTTAAACCTTCCAAAAATCGGGCGCGACCTTCGGGCAGGGCTTCGCTGGCGGCGCTGGGCGCGTCTGGCTCGATTTCGGGCACGAGTCTTGCAGCTTCGTGTCGCCAGATGGTCTCGAGTTCTAGGTTCTGGCTGGCGAGATACGTTCGCAAGGCGTTTGCCACTGGAAACAAGGGCGTACCGCTCGAGAGTTCCTGACCGTTTAAAACCAGGCTGTTGCCGCTGGCTTGGGCGAATTCTGTCGCCAGTCGGGTTTTGCCAACGCCTGGTTCGCCCTCAATCAAGATCAGGCTAGAGTCGCTGGTCTCGAGTTGCGTCCAGAGTTGGTCGCGTCCGATCATGGGCGGGGTTTGAAATGGGTTTTCGGATGGTGCGGTCTTGCTGGGTTTGAGGCTCGAGTTTCGTCCTGAACGAATCCGTTCGGCAAGACGAATCGTTTCGGGCAGCGGTTCGAGTCCAAGTTCTTGTTTTAAAATCTGGCAACAACGTTCAAACCGCGCCAGTGCCTCTTGGCGCTCATTCAGCATCGAATGCAGCCGCATGGCTTCACGGTGATGGTGCTCTTGAAGTTCATCATCCTCGAGCAGTGCCAGATGTGCCGCCAGTGCGCCGCGTGGGTTGCCTGCCGACTCGAGCGCGACGGCTTGGCGTTTCAGGGCTGTACGGCGTTGACTGGACAGGGTTTCGCGCCATGATTCCACCCATTCCTCAAAGGCAGGTGCGCCGCGCCATTCTGTCCCCTCGAGAAACACGCCTTGGCAATACTCGAGGGCAGCCTCAAATTGTTCGGCGTTGATGGCGTTCTGAAATTTTGTGACATCCGTCTCGAGTGGTGCTTTGAGTTTCAGTTGATTGCCTTCAACCAACAAACAACCCTCGAGTTTTGTGGCACGAATGCGGCGCAATTCTTGGCGCAAATTGGTACGGGCGGCAGAATCGTCAAGTTCGCCCCACAGCAAATCCGCCAGTTTTGCTCGGCTGGTCGCGCCTTCAAGTGCCAGGTAGCCAACCAATCCAAACGCTTTGCGCGTCGAAAGGCTGACCTCGAGCGCATTGAGCCGTACTGTAGGCTTGCCGAACAATGAAACCTCGAGCATTGTTTCATCTCCTGAAGCGTATTGATTTAGTGCATGGTAGCAGAGAATGAGCGCTAAGGTGCAGAGTTGCGTCTGGGAGGCTCGAGAAGCAGGTTTTCTCGAATTGGGTGATGTGGTTTTAGGGTTCAGGTTCATGGTTTATTCACCCCCAAAGCCGTAAACTCGAGGCATGGCACTCCGAGAAACTGTCCTAAAACTGGTCGCTCCGTTGTTCATCGAGAACCCCGCGCAAAAACAATCGTTCGCGCAACTGACTTTAAGGCTCGAGAAATCACAAGGCGAAATCGCAGATCGCATCAATGGCGTCAAAGCCCGAAACCTCGAGAGGCACCGCGCCACAATGCGCCATATCATTGGCATTGAACGCTGGGGAACAGAGCGCTTGAAAGTTGCCTTGGGCGAGGCGTTCAAACCGGACGGTCAAAAAGATTACCATCCAGACCCAAACACTGACTTTGCCGCCTTGCTCGAGGATTTTAACAACACGCGGCTCGAGACGTTGCGCGTGGCAAAACTGGTCGAGCAGCAAAATCCAAACGCCAAAATTGAGCACAATGGTTTGGGCGAACTTTCAATCAAAGGTTGGTTGGCATATTTGAACATTCACTCGAGCATGGAAAGTCAAAAATTGCGTTAAACCTCGAGTGAAACGGTATTTTCACAAGCTCGAAGGTATTAAGGTCACTTTGCGTTTATGCTGACTTCATGTGGCGCAAGTTGATCCCTGCTCTGGTGATGGCAATAGCCGTGTATTTCGTCTGGCAAGAAACCAGCCAAGGACGAATTGGTCTGGTGTCCCCTGGCGTGGTCACCATCAGCACCAACACCGACGCTCAACTTTACATTGACGGACAATTGTCTGGCAGCATTCGGGCATCACAAATGCGTGTCTTGAACGAATTAAAACCAGGAAGACACATTATTGGTTTGAGCGCTTTGGGGTACAAGAGCAAAAGCGTTGGAGTGATGGTCGAAAACGGACAGCGGGTCGAGCAAGTTTTTAAACTCGAGCCTGAAATTGTCCCTGTGCCAAAAACCAAAACCGTGGCGTTCAACAACTTGGCGCAAAGCATTGCAAACGCCGACGACGGTGCGGTGTTATTCCTGGCGGCAGGAGAGTACAAACTTTTGAGCACCGTAAAAGTCCAAAAATCCATTTCCTTGATCGGCGCAGGACAAGCCCTGACCCGCATCAGCTCGAGCGTCGGTGTGGCGGTCATGGCGTTCAAGACTGGGCAATTGCACTTAAAAGGCATCAGTTTTATTCATACTGGAAAACAAAAAGCCGATGTGCTTGACATCAAAGACGCCCAAGTTGACATTGAAGATTGTCGGTTTTCAGGTGGTTACACGCCCGACACCCCACGCAAAGACGGTGATGGCGTATGGCTTCATGGTCGCTCGAGTGGCAGAATCATCAACAGCCGTTTTGAACGCAACGCCCTGAACGGACTCGAGGTTCGCGACGATACGAACGTGGTGCTCGAGAACAATCAATTTAACCGCAATGATGCGGCAGGCTTGTCCGTTTGGGAGACTGCCAAAGTGCGGGTTGTGAAAAGTTTTATGAACTTCAACAAGAAAAAAGGCATTCAAGCCTCCGATCAAGCCTCGGTCACGATTTTGGGCAACAGCTTAAGCTTTAATGCGGGCAGCGGCATTTCGTTTTATGGTTCGGCAAAAGGTTTGGTCGAAAGTAACAGCTTAATTTCCAACACATTTGGCATGGAAATCATGGAGCAAAGCACCGTGACGGTTGCCAAAAATAATTTTTATCGTCATGACGAAGCCATTTACGTTGCCAAGAAAGCCACCGCCACCATCGGTCAAAATACCTTTGAAAACAACAAGCAAAAGATCGTGTACGAAAAGAAAAACTGAATCCTCACTCGTGGCTTCCAGAAACATTTAAGCTCGAGCAGCACAGGTCTTAAAGAATCTCGAGCGGGGATTTTTGATTTTGGCGCTATGCTGTTTGAATGACCCCCAAATTGATGCTGGCAACCACAATGTCATTGGTCGTGTTTCTCGTTTGGGTAAAAACCCCCAGCCTCGCGCTGAACAAAACCGTGGCGTTAAACGACCTTGAACGAAGCCTCAGAGCCGCCAAAAACGGCGACACCCTGTTTCTAGCCGCAGGCGATTACAAACTTACACACTTGATTAACGTGCAAAAATCCATTTCCCTGGTGGGGATGGGGGCGACAAAAACCCGTGTGATCTCGAGTTTGAATCAGGAAGTCATGCGTTTTGTGAACGTGAGCCTGAGTTTAAAAGGCATTGGCTTCGTTCACTTGGGTAAGCAAAAAGCCGATGTGCTGAACATTGTCGATTCAAAAATAAAGATTGATGGTTGCAGTTTTTCTGGGGCGTTCAGTTCGGATTCGCCAGCCAAAGTCGGTGACGGCATCTGGGTTCATGGGCGCTCGAGTGGCAAAATCAGCAACAGCCAATTTATGGACAACAGCTTGCGGGGACTCGAGATCACCGACAATTCAAACCTCGAGCTTGACCATGTTCAGATGAACCACAACAAGTCTGGTCTGAGCCTTTACAAGAAGGACAAAGTTCGTGTGGTGGGCAGCGTTTTTCAGTTTAACAGCTACAGCGGTATTACCTTCGCCAATACCTCTTCAGGTTCAGTGATGAACAACACGATTGAAAGTGACAATTACGGCATCGAGATTCTGGACTCGAGCACCGTGAGTGTTTCAAACAACAAAATTTCGTCACAAAAAGAAGCCATTTATGTGGCGAAAAAAGCCCACGCCACGATTGGTGAAAACACCTTTGAATCAAATGGCAGTGATGTTGTCTACGAGAAATAACTCAATGCCCATCGATCTCTAGCGCCACCTTTTCAACTTCAATCCCAGCAAACAAAACCCGCACGATCCTCGAGAATGCCGTGTCGTCGGCATGACGGTAAGCCTGTAAGAATCGCTCGAGTTGGTAGTGCTTGGCTTCTTCTTTCACCAGTTTCGGACTCGAGCGGTAGGATTCGATGGGTTTAAACTCGAGTGGGCGGAGTTCGTTTAAAAGCTCGATCACGTGGGCGGAGAATGGCTCGCCGCGTTTGCGGGCTTTTTCGGCAGTTGTTAATTTCTCGAGCGTCCAAGATTCGCGGGTTTCGAGGTCGGTTAAAGTGCGTTCGGTGAAAGCGAATTGGAGTTGCACCCCAGCCAGAATCCAAGCCTCGAGCAGTGCCAGACCTGGCATGGAAATCAGGGTGATGGCTGGCACAAAATTAGGCATGTCGTGCAACGGAATCGTTGGGTAATTTTTAGCCACAAACTCGAGCGCCGCACCATCTGCGAACACTGATGCTGGCTCGAGTTTTAATTTCTCGAGCGTGGTTTTTGTTTCCAAACGCGGGTAATTCAGACCGCCATCCAAATCTTCCTCGAGCAACTTGAGGCTGGACTGATAGCGCATTTTGACGGTTGAAAACTCGAGGCTGCTTCTCCCCTGCCAGAGGTTTTCTTCGACTTGCACGGCGGCATCAACGCGATCACCGCCAGCGAACGGCACGCCGACGCCCCACTGCTTGCCTTTCAGACCGCCGGCGCGGTATTGAAAGTGCTTGCCGTCCTTGCCCAAACTGCCCGCCGCCTCGAGCGTTTCGCGCAACCAGAACACGGGCGCGGGATTGCCTTGACCGAACGGCTCGAGCGATTCGAGGTGCTTGATGAGCCTGCTCGAGATGTCACGCGGCGCGATCATGGCGTCGCAGGTCACGGTTTCGAGTGGTTCGGGGTATTGGGCGGCAAACTCGAGGATGCTGGCACGAAAATTTGGAATATTTTCTGAATGCAGTGAAAACCCGCCCGCCGCCGTGTGACCGCCAAATCGTTTTAAATGGCTCGAGGCGTGGGTCAACGCTTTCACGGCGCTGATGCCCGGGGTCGAACGCACGCTGCCCTTGCCCGCTGCGATGATGAAGACAGGTTTGTAAAAACGCTCGAGCAATTTGGACGCCACAATGCCCATAACGCCCGGATGCCAATTGTCTTTGGTGACGACCAACGCAGGGGCTTCGGGATCAACGATCATTAACGCCTCGCGGTACATTTCATCCTGCACTTTTTTACGCTCGAGATTGCGGGCATCGAGATAGGTTGCCAGTTCCAGGGCGCGACGTGGACTGTCGGTGGTCAGCAGCTCGAGGGCGACATTGGCTTCGCCCAAACGCCCAGCCGCGTTGACCCGAGGCGCGATCATAAAACCAACATCTTTGGCAGACACGGTTTTCAGGTTCTTCGCGTCCACCATCGCCCGAATGCCAACCCACCTCGAGTTTGCCATGCGTTCCAGACCAAATTTGACCAGCGCTCGGTTCTCGCCCAGCAACGGCGCGAGGTCAGCCACCGTACCGATGGTTGCCAGATCGGCGTAATCCCAGGGCGGCTCGAGACCAAGGGTTTGGCGCACCGCCCAGAGCAAATGAAACGCCACGCCAGAACCCGTTAAAGCCGGCAAATCGGGATGAAAATTTGGCGCGAGCGCGGGATGCACGACCAGACAGCCAGGCAGGTCGTGACCAGGCGCGTGATGGTCGGTCACGATTGCCTCCGCGCCGCCAGCCACAATCAAGGCGATTTCCTCGAGATTGCTGACCCCGCAGTCAACGGTGATGAACAAATCACAACTCTCGAGGTGCTCGGGCACACGCTCAGGATGCACGCCGTAACCATCGGTCAGACGATGGGGAATAAAGCAATGCACATTCGCGCCCAACTCGCGCAAACCCAGCATCAACAAACTCGCGCCCGTGATGCCGTCGGCGTCGTAATCGCCGTGAATCCGAATGCGTTTTTTGGCATTGATCGCCGCAATAATTCGCAGCGCCGCCTCGAGCAACGCAGGGTTGGGACTCAAAGCCAGTGGCGGCTCAAGCGCGTCGGCGCTGTGAATGCCACGGGCGTACAAAATCGCGGCAATTTTGGGCGGCAAACCTAAGGTTCTCGAGAACACCTCGAGCTTGGCAATTGGGGCGGGGGCGCGAAGTCGCCATTGCACGGGACGGATGCGTTCAATCGGTACAGTCTCGAGGGTTGGGGCTGGTTGGCTCGAGAGAACTGTCATGGTGTAAGGCTAACCCAAAGGGCATGTGGGTTGGAAGGGGCTTTGCCAAATCACTGCCGATCTGGCGTCTCGAGATACAATCACTAGAATCGTAAATCTTTATCCTCTCAGGTTCTTTCTCAGGAGCTTTCATGACGCAACGCAACACGCTGGTTTTTGGCGCGGGTAAAGTCGGTTCGACCATCGCGCACTTGCTGCATCACAGTGGCAATTTCTCGGTCACATTGGCAGACAAGGACAGTGCCGCCCTGAAGCGGGCAAGCAAGCAATTGGGTGTACCAACCAAACTGCTTGATGCGACCAACCCCGTCGAATTGGCTCGAGGTTTGGAGGGTTTTGACGCGGTGGTCTCGGCAGGTCCGTTTTTCGTCAATGCGCCCATCGCCCAGGCGGCGCTCGAGACTGGAATCAGTTATTTTGACCTGACCGAAGACCGTGAAACCACCAGTCTTGTGCGCAGCTTGGCAGAACAAGCCAGGGAAGGTCAGATTTTCATGCCGCAGTGCGGGCTTGCCCCAGGTTTCATTGGCATTCTGGCGGCACATCTGACGCAAGGTTTTGATTCGGTGCATGACATCAAGATGCGGGTCGGCGCACTGCCCAAATACCCGTCGAACATGCTGATGTATAACCTGACCTGGAGCACGGACGGCATCATCAACGAGTACATCAACCCCGCCGAAGCCATCGTGGGCGGCAAACTGACCGAGCTGCAATCGCTCGAGGGACTCGAGGAATTCTCGCTTGACGGCATGACTTACGAGGCGTTCAACACCTCGGGCGGTTTGGGAACGTTGTGCGAGACGCTCGAGGGGAAGGTGCAAAACCTCGATTACAAATCGGTGCGTTACCCCGGGCATCAGTATTTGATGCGCTTTTTGTTGCACGATTTGCGCCTGTCAGAACAACGTGAACTGGTCAAAGAAATTCTCGAGCGTGCCTTGCCGATCACGCCACAAGATGTGGTTTTGACTTTTTGCACCGTGTCTGGCGAACGCAATGGACGGTTCACGCAGGTTTCTGATGCCAGAAAAATTTACGACATGACCGTGCACGGTCAGCATTGGAGCGCCATTCAACTGACCACCGCCGCGAGCGTCTGCGCCGTGATGGACTTGCACGCCAGCGGGATGCTGCCCTCAAAGGGGTTTGTGCGCCAAGAGCAAGTGCCGTTTGAAGCCTTTCTTGAGAATCGCTTTGGGCGGCATTACGCGGTTTCGGGTGAGTCGCTCGAGGATCAGAGGATCAATACTTTGGTTTGAATATTTTGTCTGGTTCAGGTGATTCTTCAGGCTTCAAGGCTTTAAATCAAAACAGCAGTTTTTGAACCTCAAGGTTCACCAAACTACCAAACCTTGAGCCTCAAATCACATCATGAATCCGTCCATTTCGTCCGTTCAACACCCCGCCCGCAAACCCGCGCCGGACGGCAATCAATTCGCTCATGATTGACAGTGCCACCTCGTCGGGGCTTTCCGCGCCAATGTCTAGCCCAACAGGGTTTCGGGTGCGCTCGAGTTGCGCAGGGGTGGGCGTGAAGCCTTTTTGCGCCAAGCGTGAAAGCAAGTCCAAAAACCGTGCGCGTGGTCCGAGAACTCCAACGTAGGGCGCGACACTCTCGAGGGCAAATCTCAGGCTGCGTTCGTCGCGCTCGAGGTGATGGTTCATGACCATGACAAAAGATCGTGGGTTGAGTTTGAGGTTGCTGTACTCTTCACGCACCTCGAGGCGAGCACCTGGGAAGCGCTCGGTGGTTAAAAATCTGGCTCGAGCATCATAGACCGTAACCGCCCAGCCCAGGTCGGTGGCTCGGTTGCAGAGCGGAATCGCGTCGTGTCCCGCGCCGAAAATCACGAGTTCTGGCGGTGGGGCGCTGGCGGCGAGAAACACGCTGTGGACGCCAAAATTTTGGGTTTCGGAACGCGGGTAGAGGGTGCGCATCATCTCGAGCGCGGCGGCTTTGACGGCTGGCTCGAGGTTTGGACCAATCTCGCCAAGCGTTGCGCCGTTTTCGCGCACGAGCACACACCCCAGCGCGGGCGATGGAATGCCTGTGGTTTGATCTGGCAGCAATGTGGCAAGCACCGCCAGTTCGCCGCGCTCGAGAATTTCCAGCCAGGCGTTCAATATTGGGTCGTCATTGACAGGTTCGACGTAAATATCCACGCTACCGCCGCAACCGATTCCCAAACCCCAGACGACATCTTCGGACAGGTCATAACCCGTCAGGCTGGGCATGTTGTCTTTCATCACGAATTTTGCGCCCAGCACCACTTCAGGCTCGAGGCAACCGCCCGAGAGCATACAGACATGGCTGCCGTCGTCGCGGATCAGCATTTGCGCCCCCTCACGGCGGTAGGCGCTGCCACGAACGCGCACGACGCTGGCGAGGGCGATGCGTTCGTTTGAGACTCGAGCCTCTTTAATGCCGCGCAATATGTCGTTGATTTCTCGGCGTTCCATGATGAGTCGAGTTTAACGCGTTTCAGAAACTGGGAATGTTACCGGTTAAACTGATGACGTGACCTTAACTTTGCAAACCTCGAGCACCATCATTGGTCATGCTCGAGTCAAAACCAACTTGGCGCAAACCACGGCGCATTCGGTGCTCTTGTGTGGTCCCGCTCGGGTTGGACGGCGCGAGTTGGCGAGTTGGTGGGCACAGCGCTTGAATTGCTTAAATCCTAACGACCTCGAGCCTTGCGGAACTTGTGTCTCGTGCCAGAATTTTAGGGCGGGCACGCACCCGGATTATCTCGAGATCAGTCCCAAAACCGAGACCAGCACGGGCAAGAAGGCGCGTTCGAGTATTATTCCCATCAAAGCCATCTCGGGTTCGCACGACCCAGATCACGATTACGAATTGCACGTTTTGGATTGGCTCGAGACTGGGGCGCGGTACCGTCACAAGGTCGTGGTGTTTGACGGCGCAGAGTTTTTGAACGAGGCGGCGGCGAATGCGCTTTTAAAAATTGTTGAAGAGCCACCGCATCAGGCGAGGTTTGTGTTTATTGCCGAGGATGTCAGCGGCGTCATGCCGACCATCGTTTCGCGCAGCGTACAAATCCGTGTGCCACCCGTGTCCGGCGTTGACCTCGAACGGGCTTGGCTGGCGCATCATGCGCAACTGGATAC